>SABI01000273.1 GCA_009929055.1 Spirochaetia bacterium
CTTCTGGGCCCAATAAAGAAACTCCTTGTTTTACAGGGAGTTTTGTTGTTTTATAAACTTTGAAAAGTCTCATCAAGTTGTAAAAAGCCCATCAAACGACGCTTGCAAGCAGAAACCAACAGGTAGCCAGTTGAGCCATCCGTTAGCCATCTTAACAGGTCAAATATTCGTGTTCTAAAATATTTCTATCAAAAACGATTTACCTTATTGCCGATCATCCAGTCCTACGCAATGTATTTTCACCATAGAAATTAATAAAGTACTAATTCACTAAGATTCACTAAGATTCCTAATTTTAAGTTGACATCTGCCATATAAGATGACAATCTCAAAAGAGACAAAACTCGTAGGAGAACATCCATGGAAACCAACCAGATTTACCTTGAAATATTGAAACAAGTAAAAGAAGGAGTCTATTTTGTAGACACCAATCGCAAAATCACATTCTGGAACGACCATGCTGAACAGATTACTGGCTTTAATGCCTCAGAAGTCCTCAACAAGCATTGTTTTGATAATATCCTCAATCATGTAGACGATGAAGGAAATCACTTATGCAAAGAAGGTTGTCCCCTCCACCTTACTGTAGTAGATGGAATTAAACGTGAAGCCTCTGTCTATCTACACCACAAAAATGGATACCGAGTTCCTGTAAAGATTAGAATTTATCCACTATACGACAATGGATTACTCATTGGTGCAATTGAACTATTTACTGATGAAAAACTCCCAAAAGAACTCCTTAAGGACATAGAAAATCTCAAAGTCCTTGCCATGACTGACCAACTTACTGGAATGGCAAACAGACGCTACCTTGAATCCTTCTTATCAAACAAAATAAAAGAGTTAGAAGAATTCAACACCCCATTTGGAATTGCCATGATAGATATCGACTACTTCAAAGTAGTAAACGACACCTATGGCCATGACACAGGAGACCTAACCCTTCAGATGGCCTCTAAAAGCCTTGTAAATGCAATAAGATCAACTGACATTGTAGGGCGCTGGGGAGGAGATGAATTCCTTGTTATATTCTCTGCTCAAAATATTGAGCAATTAGAGCAGATTAGTGAAAGAATGAGAATGCTCGTAGAAACTTCTTCAGTCCAACGAAAAGAGACAAATATTCACATCACTATCTCCATAGGAGCTGTTTTTGTTCAAAGTGCTACAACAAAAGACGAAATTATCAACATTGCAGATAAGTTAATGTATCAAAGTAAGCAAAAGGGAAGAAACTGTTTTTCAGATAGAATACTCTAAAGAGGTCATAGTTCAATACAATCTCATCTAAGTAGTATAAAAGGATAATTGTTTCATATTTGATAATCAAAGACAAAACAATTTCCACCATCACCTTTCTATATGCTATATTTAACTGACTTGTTCTTTGGAGGGTCCTTTAGATGTTAGTATATACAGGAGATAAGAGAGATTTCCTTAACGATGTCTTACATGGAAAGATTGAGACAAAGATAGAATCTCTTTTAAAAGAGCGAATGAACAAGGGAGTCGGCCAAAGCGAGAAAAAGTCATGGCAAAACTCCATGCAGTACATGCATATGATTCTTAGCGATGAAGAAATCCCCTCTGATTCTGGAGTAGCTATTGAATTTACTATTCCAATGTCGAGTAAACGAGTTGATTTCATCCTAACAGGCCTCGATGAGAAATCAAAAAACCAAGCAGTAATTATTGAATTAAAGCAATGGAGTGAAGTACACCCAATTCCCAATATTAGTGCTCTACTTGAAGCAGGGTATAAGGGGATGGAAAATAAGGTTGAAACCTTTTTAGGGAGATCTCTCACTACAACTGTCCATCCATCTTACCAAGCGTGGTCTTATAAAACACTTATTAGTGATTTCAACGCAAATATTGAAGATATTCCAATCAATTTAAAACCTTGTGCTTACTTGCATAATTATGAACGTAAAGAGATCGATGATCCCCTCTTCCTCCCTCACTTTAACTCTTTTATTGAAGAAGCTCCTGTTTTTTGCAAGAATGATGCTATAAAACTACAATCCTTCATTAAAAGGTATATTAAAAAGGGAGATGGAAAACAAACTCTTTATTTTATTGAAAATGGAACAATTAGACCTTCAAAGAGCCTACAAGATTGTTTAGTTACGATGCTGAAACACAACAAACGGGAATTTACTTTAATTGATGAACAAGAAATTGTGTTTCAGAAAGTTCTTCATGCCTCAAAACAAAGCATGATTGATTCACGTAAACGAGTCTGTATCATCAAAGGAGGGCCTGGCACTGGAAAAACAGTAGTTGCTATTAACCTACTCGTTTCCTTAATTAATTTGGGACAAATTGCCACCTATGTGACAAAAAATAGTGCTCCTCGATATGTATTTGAAGCTAAGTTGAAACAAGGCACTATGAAAAAGAGAAATATCTCAAATTTATTCAAAAGTTCGGGAGCATTCATAGATTCAGTAGAAAATGAATTTGGAACAATTCTCATCGATGAAGCTCATCGATTAAACAGAAGAACCTCTTTGGGCCCTGTAACCAAGGGGGAAGACCAGATTAAAGAGATAATAAAGACAGGACAATGCTCAGTCTTTTTTATTGATGAAGCTCAAAAAGTAACTGCAAAAGATTATGGAAGTATTGAAACTATCAAGAAATGGGCATTGGCCCTAGGGGCTGAAATAATAGAAGATGAACTACTATCACAATTCAGATGTAACGGCTCTGATGGATACCTTGCATGGTTAGATAACACCCTTGGTATTAGAGAGACAGCGAATATTACCCTTGATGACATAGATTATGATTTTCAAGTGTTTGATGACGTAGTTAAATTAAAACATATAATTACTGAAAAGAATGCAATAGATGGAAAAGCTAGATTATTAGCAGGATACTGTTGGCAGTGGGATACAAAAAATTCAAGTAAAGCTGAAATTGATATAGAAATTGGTGACTTTTCTATGAAATGGAACCTAAGTGGCGATAAAACATTCGCTATCTCAGAAGGCTCTATTAACCAAGTAGGATGCATCCACACCACACAGGGATTAGAATTCAGTTATGTTGGAGTAATTATTGGTGATGACATGCGTTTTGAAAATGGAAAAATAATTACCGACTTTTCTAAGCGAGCAAAATCTGATAAATCACTTCATGGCCTTCTTGGTCCTGCTCGAAAAGATGATAAAGAAGCCTTAAAAGAGATAGACAAAATAATACGAAACACGTACCGAACCCTGATGACCCGTGGAATGAAAGGGTGTTACCTCTATTGTACTGATAAAAACCTAGCAGAGCACCTTAAACAAAGTATTTCGAAACCTCCTGTATA
>SABI01000029.1 GCA_009929055.1 Spirochaetia bacterium
GAGGAAAGGTTGAGACGATCTAAGATAAACTGGGCATTTTTACTTGCTGAAGCTACTGCAGTTTTTATCCCCTTTTCTTCTAAATCGATGAGCATTTCTTTAATTCCAGGTAATATATCTTTCTCATCTAACTCATATAAAGACTCTTTATACCACTCATTCTTTTTATTTGTTGCAATTTTTATCTCTTCGCTAGAAAGAGTAACATTGTTATGTTCGAGTATTACCTGTAAGGAAGCTTCTCGTGAAATACCCCTTAGAAGTTGATTCAATTTTTTATCAAACTTCCATCCATGTTCATCGCTTAGCCTTTTCCATGCTCTGTAATGGTACTCATCAGTACTTGTAATCACACCATCAAGATCAAATATTACCCCCTTAATAATTGGGGCAGTGGCGATAGAGATGATACCATGAATAGTAAGGTGACTACTTCTATGGTAAATAGGGAACTCTTTATTAGAAGTATATGTTGTTACCTCATTAGTAATCGTTACTTTTAAGGGCTCTCCATTAATAACTAATGTGAAAGAAATCTTATCAAGCTCTTTGGGTAGTTGAGGTCTAAAATGGGCAACTCCATCAATAAATCTAAATCCAGCTATCCCATAGATGATTGCCATCCAAGAGCCCCCCATAGCAGCTGTATGAAGCCCCTCTTTAGTGTTGTGATGGAGATCTAATAGATCCATCAGGATGGTAGTTTTTAGATATTCATACCCAATATCTACATACCCACAATCAAAAGCAACGATTCCTTCAACACACGCACTTAAAGAACTATCTCCTGTTGTAAGGGGACGATAGTAGTCAAAGTTACGTTTGATTTCATACCTAGGAAATTCATGAGAGAGGAGAAACATAGCTAAGACAGTATCTGCCTGCTTTATCACCTGGTGGCGATAAATTACTAGTGGATGATAATGAAGAAGCATCGGATGTTTTATTTCTCCCTTCTTTTGAACGTTCCATCTTTCTAACTCTAAAAACCTCTCATCTTGCCCATGTATCCCCAATGTAGGATCAAAAGGAAAGCGCATTTGCTTTGCTGCTTTCTTCCAGTATTCAATCTCTGAATCTGTAAGATTTATGGATGAAGTAATTGTTAAAAAATCTTCTTTATATTCTTTTTTCATGTATTCATAGATAGTAGCAGCCCCTATGAAATGATGGCGAACCATCGCATTGGTATAGGTATTGTTATCAACTAAGGCTGAGTATTCATCTGGGCCTGTTACTTGATGGATACAAAATTCATCATCATTAAAGAACCCTAAGTCGGCATAAAGGCGCGCTGTTTCAAAAAGAACAGTAGAAGCCCCTTCTAGTAAAATAGAATAGTCTTTAGTTACATCAATATATTGTAATATGCTATAAGCAATATCTGCATTGATATGATACTGAGCAGTTCCGGCGGGGAAATAGGCAGAGGCCTCTAATCCATTGATAGTTCTCCAAGGGTATAAAGCCCCCTTCTGACTCATTTCCCTTGCCCTCTCCCTCGCTTTATCGAGAATCTTTATTCTGTAAGAAATAAGAGAGCGTGCCGTGAGAGGACTTGAGAAGGTAAAGAAGGGCATTCCATAAATTTCAGTATCCCAAAAGTAATGGCCTTCATATCCACTTCCTGTAAGGCCTTTTGCCGATAAACTAGTTTTCCCATCGGTTCCAGTCGATTGATGGAGTTGAAACATATTTAGTCTGAGAGCTTGCTGAATTTCATCATTCCCACCTACTACAATATCATGAGTTTCCCAAAATGAGGTATAATGAGCTCTTTGTTCATCAATTAATTGTTCAAGTGTATACTCTTTAAGAATATTTCTTTTATTTATAAGCTGTTCTTGACCAATTATTGTTCCTTCTTCTTTCGTACTTTCATAAAAAAATAGGGTAGAAAAAGTTAACTTTGTATCATGAAAGTTATATGTGATTGCTGGAAAAGAGAGGGGGTTATGATTACTACTACAAGAAATTAATCTACTAGAATAAGAATTTTGACTCATTACATACACTCTAAGATTGCTTTGATGAGTTTCAAAGGTAGCCCCTATGCCTTCACACACCCCTTGTTTCTCATAAAAAGTATAATCAGAACCAATTAAAGGTTGAAGTTGTGCAGTTTGTTTTCGAGGATCATCATCTAATTCTTGCTCAGTTTGTGGATAAGTAATAGTTTGAATAATAGAGATATCAACATCTTGATTAGATTCAATAACAACTTTAGCTCCTCCAATACTTTTATTTTTCATACTTACTAAAGTTTCAACACTGATGGTGAGTTCAATATGACTCTCTACTACCGTATGGAACGAATAAGAGAATACCCCTGTAAAGAAATCGAGTCTTCTTTTATAGTCCGTAATTGAGTTGAGCTCTACTTCTACAGGTCTTCCATTGACAAAAATGTGGAGACTTCTAATATCTGGAAGGGGAACCATAGTTTGGTTCCACCTTGCAAATCCAAAAGCATCTTCTCCATAAATAATTTTAGAAGTTTCATAGAACCCGTTCATAAATAAAGATGGCTGATGAACAAAGCTATGGTCTATATGATAGCCTCTAAAGCCTATATGCCCATTACCAATTGAGTAAAGACTTTCTAAGCGGCCTAATTGCCGCTTAGAAATCTGATTATCTTCTATCATATAAGAATGATGTATCATGTATTATCCTTTTACTGACCCAGCCATGAGGCCTTGTACGAAATATCGTTGTAAGGAGAAGAACACAATCAAAGGTATTACCATGGTAATAAACGCACCACTAGTCAAAAGGTGCCAATCTTGACCACGAGAACCTACCATCGATGCTAATTTTTGGGTTAAGACTGCTACATCGTTCGTTCCTCCCAAAAATACTAAAGCAACGAGGAGGTCATTCCACACCCAAAGGAATTGGAAGATTGCTAAAGAAGCAATAGCAGGAATTGAAAGAGGCAATACAAGTCTAGAAAATACTACCATTGGTCTAGCTCCATCTAAGAATGCTGATTCAAAGATATCTCTAGGAATTGTACTAATATAGTTAAATAGGAGATAAATTCCTAATGGAAGACCGAACCCTGTATGAGCGAGCCAAATTCCTAAGTAGGAGCCAGTAAGGCCAAGTGTTTGGTAATCTCTTAATATAGGGATAAGGGCTATCTGCAGAGGAACTACTAACAGCGCTACTACTATAGTAAAAAAGATTTTCCGCCCAGGAAAGATGAGCCACGCAAATCCAAAGGCTGCAGCAGAGGCAATAAGAATTGGAATAATTACTGCGGGGATCGTTACAGTGAGGCTATTGAGAAAAGCACGAGAGAGATTATCCCCTGTTGCCCTCACTTCGTTGCCAGCTGAATCCACAAAAGTAAATTTACTTCCCCCTAACACTTGTTTATAGTTATCTAATGTAAGGGAAGATTCTCCTTCAAGGGCATTCCACCATCCACTTGATTGAACAGCCTCTTTTGGTCGTAAAGAAGAAACAAGGAGTCCAAATATTGGAACACTCCAGATAACAACAATTAGTAAGAGGATAATGTTTATCGTAACAGCCCATCCTCTTTGTTTCTTTTTTGTTACTGCCATATTAAAAGCCCTCCCTCTTTCCAAATTGTTTTAGGTTGTACCACATCACTGGAATTACTGCGATAACAAGGACAATAGCAATGGCAGAACCACGACCGTAGTCGTAGAACCTAAACATCTGCTTGTATTGCATACTCGCTATTACTTCTGTTCCATAATTCCCGTTGGTCATAGTAAAAACAATATCGAAAATCTTGAGTGATAATATGATAATAGTCGTGGAGACTGTTAAGATAGTGCTACTTATATAGGGGATGATGATTGATCTAATAATACGCATCTCTGATGCCCCATCAATCTTCCCAGCCTCAATAATAGAGGAAGGAACTCCTTTCAAAGCAGCCGATAATATTACCATTGAATATCCTGTTTGAAGCCACACAAGGATGATTATGAGGAAAATATTGTTCCAAGGACGCAATGTAAACCATGCTTGTGGGTTTCCTCCAAAGAAAGAGACTATTGCATTAAGAATCCCAATCTGCTCTTCTCCTGGTGGTTTATAGGCATAGACAAATCTCCAAATAACACCAGCTCCAACAAATGAGATTGCCATTGGCATAAAGATTAAACTCTTGAAGACTTTTTCCATTTTTGACCGATCGGCTAGAAGGGCAATAATTAACCCAAACCCAACAGCCCCTCCAGTACCTAGAATTATCCAAAGCAAGTTATTTCTAAATGCTGTCAACATCGTTGGATCAGTAAATGCATAGATATAGTTTTTAAATCCTACAAAGCTATTTGACTGAGACCCAAAAAAACTAAGATATAAAGATCTTAAAGTTGGAATAAAGAGATACCAGCCCAGAATTACAAGTGCTGGCCCAACAAATACAAATGGTTGTATTTTTTTTGCTATATGAACGGGAGTTCGATTAACTACATAATCTGTTACCCAAAAGAGGAGGGCAATCCCCCCTACTCCCCACACGATAGCAACAATAGCAATAACAGTCTGTGGTGCTTGGGAATCTCTTAAGAAGATAAATCCAGCCCATAATACAGCGAAGGCTATTAAGGGAATAAATACTGAAACAGCAATACGTCCTAATGATATTAAGAAAGTAGAAGTAGGTGTAGCTGCCTCAGATAGTTTTTTTCGTTCGCTCATACATACACTCCTATGTTTATAGGGAGATACATAATTGCGGCCCTATCATAAGGACCGCAATATTGATAGTAAAAACAATGGTAAACTTATTTAGGCCAGCTTCTTTGAACATCGTTCAATACGCTATCCAACGATTTTCCTGTTAACCAGTCAACAACACCAGTCCAGAATGTACCAGCACCGACTTGTCCTGGCATGAGGTCTGAAGCATCAAATCTAAAGACTTTTGCATTCACTAATGCTTTAGCTAAAGATCTCTCAATTTCGTTTGGATATGCACTTAAATCTTGATTTACATATGGGAAAAGAGCTCCACCCGAGCGGGCCCATAATTCACCAGATTCCCAGGTTGCTAAGAATTCAACAAATTGTCGTACTTCTGGGGAGTCGTTAAATACAACGAACTGATCTCCACCACCGAGGACTGGGATTCCAAACTCTGGGTCGATAGATGGAAGTGGGAATACTCCTACCTCTTCTTCAAGGTTTGCTTGTACATTTTCAGGGAAGAACCCAGTAATAAAGTTTCCTTGTCTATGCATCATAGCTTTTGGAGGATTACTGAATAATGGAGCTGGTGCATCACCAAAACTAGTCGTAAGAATAGTATTAGTACCACCATACACATATTTAGGATTTTTCCAGATCTTACCAAGAATAGTAAAGGCATTTTTTACAGCTGGGTCATCAAATGGAATTTCGTTTGCTACCCACTTATCGTAGACTTCTGGCCCTGCTGTTCTGAGCATAATATCTTCAATCCAGTCAGTTCCTGCCCATCCTGTTGCGCCGCCACTTTCAATACCAACAGCCCATGGAGCAACTCCATCGCCTACCATTTGGTCCATCAAAGCTTCTAATTCTTGCCATGTTGTTGGAACTTCATATCCAGCTTTATCCCAAGCTTTTTTTGGATACCATACAAAGCTTTTTGCATTTACCCTGTGAAATACTCCATAAGGAACTCCATTATAGGAACCTAAGGATTTCCACACAGGTGCATAGTTAGTATCTATAGCTTTTTCTAATGCAGGCCACATAGGAATTAATTTCCCATTTTCTGCAAATTTTTTCATTAATCCAGGTTGAGGAAGACCAGCTATATCTGGAGGATTGCCCCCCTCTACACGAACACTTATAAGTGTCTCAAACTCTGAAGAGCCTTCATAGATGACATCTATTCCAGTTCTTTCTTCGAATGGTTTGATAGCTTCTTCAAATCTCCTTGCTTCTTCATCAACAAAAGCCCCAAAAACAGTAACTACTTTAGGTGTTTCTTTTTCTACAGTAGCAGCTGGAGCTTCAGGTGTAGCGACTTTGGCGGCTTCTTCTTTTTTCCCACAGGAAACAAATAAGATTCCGACAATGAGGATACCCACTAAAACGGATATGATTTTCTTCATGTGACTCTCCTTTAATTTCTTAGGTACATCCCTAAGGTTTTAATTATATATAGTACTTATTAGCACTTTATTCTTAGCTATAGGCATAACAGCAATATATGGAAGCGTTTCCATCTATTTATATATTCACACACCTTTTTTAATAAGTCAAATAAATTAAAATATGAAGGGTGTTTAAATATAATAAAAATATAGGGAAAAACGATGTAATATTCATCGTTTAATTTTTATAACTATGAGAATAAAGAGGAAGGGCAAGATGCGAGTGAGACTTTACCTATTCACCTACAGTAAGTAATGTTTTCTGACAAGCAATCGATATTTTATCAAAAGAACGGGATGCAAGATGGTCTTTCGTAATCATCCAACTACCTGTGACAGCGACAACTGCTTTATGAGAGAGGTAATTATTAACACTCTGGTCAGTAATTGAGCCAGCAACAATGCTTGTGAGGCCAAATTGACTATATAACTTCTCCACCATATCGAGGCCACCATGTTTTTCTATTGGATAAAGGGCAATTGTTTCTAATCCGTACTCAACGGCAACAACGCCGTCTGTAAGAACTGGATAAATTGCTATTCCATTATTTTGGCATAGTTCTACCATCTGAGGATCAAAAAGGGGTGATAGTATAAATTTCGCCCCTGCTTCAATTGCATTACGAGCTTCTCCTAGAGTTTGCACATTACCGCCACCACATAACATATCAGGAAAATTTGCACAATAATAGCGCAGTAGTTCGAGACCATCACTACTTTGTTGTGAAAAGTTAATTGATGTCATTCCCCCAAGGTTGAGGCTTTTATAGATATCATCTCTATCATCAAATTTAACATTTTTTATCATTGGAATAATTTTTGAGTGAGAAAGTTGTATTGTAGTATTATTCATAGAAACCCCTTTTTGGTATGTACGTTTTTAATATATATACTATGAAGGGGTCTTTGTGAAGTGAATAAACTTATTTTTATCCTTGTGTAGAAGAGTACCCTCCCTGTAAACAAGGAGGGTTCGTATTGAATATGTTATTTGTTTCTTCTAATGTTTTCTTCTAAAGCGCCAATTTTTTTATACCGAGCATATAGTTCATTGTAAATAGGAACGAGGTCCTTATTAGGAGTATGAACTCTTCCTGTCCCTGCACAGAGAGCCTTTTGGGCACTCTTTACATCAGGATAGAGCCCTGCTACAACAGAAGCAAATACACCAGCGCCTATAGCAGGAGATTGGTCATGGTCAGTTACATGAATTTCTCTATTAGTAACATCAGAGAGGATTTGCATTCCAAGGATACTTTTTCTAGCAACCCCACCGATTGCTACAATCTTATCAATCCTAACCCCACCCTCTTCAAAACATTCTAAAATTGATCGAGCTCCAAAAGCAGTACTTTCAAGCAAACTTCTCATAATGGATGGAGCATCAGTTCCTAAGGTAAGGGAAGTAATTGATCCTTTTAACATCTGGTCTGCATGAGGAGAGCGCCTTCCATTAATCCAATCAAGGGCAAGGGGAGAATCTATCGTCACTTCAATGTGCTCAGCTTGTTTTTCTAACTCAGCAAGTACTTTCTTCTCAATTTTATTAACAGTTTCAGCATCTATTGTTTGGCCCATATGTTTAAGAGGCCACATAATTAAATCTCTAAACCAAGCATAGAAGTCTCCGTAGGCACTCTGGCCAGCTTCATATCCAATATAGCCTGGAATTACAGATCCATCAACCTGACCTGCAATACCAGATACTAACTTCTCTTTTTCCCCTTCTTTAGGAAGAGGCCCAATAATAATATCACAGGTACTTGTTCCGATACTCTTAACCATCACCCCTTCATCTACGAAGCCACCAACTGCTCCAATATGGGCGTCGTAAGAACCAACACACACAGGAATTCCAGCTGGAAGATTAAGTTCTTTTGCCCAAGTATGGGTAAGGTTACCTGCTTTTACATCAGCAGCATAAGTTTGTGTACCTAATGAATCTTTTATTTTAACAAGGAGAGGATGTAATTGACCCAAAAATTCACTACTAGGGTATCCACCCCATGAGGCATGCCATGCAATTTTGTGTCCAGCTGCACATCGACTGCGTTTAATTTTATCAAGAGCTGTTGTTCCACATAACATAGCAGAGAACCAATCACAGTGTTCAGCAGCTGAGGCAGCTACAGCAGCCAATTCATCATTAGTTCTAGCTATATGGAGTAGTTTTGACCAAAACCATTCACTACTATAGGTTCCACCAAGGTATTGCGTATAATCAACTCCACCATAGGTGCGTGAAAGATGATTAAAATCATCAGCCTCTTTTACAGCAGTATGATCTTTCCAAAGAATAAACATTGCATCGGGATTTTCTTTATATTTCTCATGAAGGGCTAAGGGAGTTCCCTCCTCATCACACAATACTGGGGTACTTCCTGTGGTATCAACACAGATTGCCCTTAGGTTTTTCACTTTTTCTTCATGCCCTTCAGTAGCAGCTAATACAGCTTCTGTAAAACTTTCACTATAATCTAGAGGATGTTGGCGAAATTGATTTTTCTTTGGGTTACAATATAATCCCTGAGCCCATCTTTTATAATGAGAGACAGAAGAAGATATAACTTCTCCATCATGTGCATCCATAACAACAACTCTTACAGAATCGGAACCAAAATCAGCTCCAAGAACATAGTGCTCTCCCTTTTTCATGACAGACACTCCTTTTATCAGTTTAGTTAATCTAGAAATGAGTATAAAGGGGAGAGTTCATGATGACAAGGCCCAATGTGGGTTAATATAGACATAATGATTATGTCCTTCCCATCTTCCAGCTATATAAAGATATTCAGGAGAATACCCCTCATGTTTGAATCCTAGTGACTCAACAAGATGTATTGAAGCGTGGTTACCTGGCATAATATTTGCTTCAAATCGGTGTAAATTATATTCTTTGCATCCGAAACTAATGACTGCTTCTAGGGCCTCTCTCATATACCCATGATGTAAAGAACTATGGCTAAGCCTATACCCTAAGAAAGTTGAACAAAATGGACCATAGACGATATTAGAGCAACTAATTGTGCCAATAACTTCATCACTATTAGAAAGTGAAAGGGCAAAATAGAGGCCTCTATTACTATCTTGGTCCTGAATCTGGTGTTGCAATAACGCTTTTATTCCATGTGGCGTGTAAAACTCATCTGGTTTGATGTTCTCAAACGGTGCATGAAAAGTTCTATTATGGAGATAAAAGGAGAGTAATTGCTCTGCTTTAGTTAGATAGGGAGGAGAAAGGATGAGGCGATTTGTAATCAAATTTTCTTTTAGATAATCTACCACTTCTCCCCCTATTAAAAAAAGTCACTTCAGTTGCTCTTCACTCACTACCGTTCTTAATATGTTTTTTTGTTCAGGACTCTTTATTTTTAATATTATTTTTGCAGAAGCTCTCGCTTGCTCAAAATACATCATCATGTGTTGCTTTGAAAAAGATTCTCCATATACTGTTTCTTCATACTTAGTAGGAATAATATAAGTAGCTTTATTAATAACCTTAGAAAATTCGAGAAGATTTAATAAAGAGTTATTTTGTAATGACTTAAATGTTGCTAAAAATACGACAATAGCCGAAGAGAGAATCTTATCTTTCTCATCAACATAGGTATTAACTTGGAGAGAATTAAGATCATATCCAGCAGCCCAATTAAATGAGAGTTCACCTAATACCTCTTTGAGTATGACAATGAGCCCCTCAACGAGTCTAATATCACTAGGGTCATGAATCACATATATTGGGGCTTTTTTGTAGAGACTCTTTTTCTCGCTAGAGCTTTGAACAAAACGATCTGAAGCTTCTAAAAGCTCTTGTTGAAGTAAAACCATCCTCTATACCTCTTTATAATGATAGATAATTAATAAGGTTCTCTCACTCCAAATTCGGCATCTTCCACCCAAGAAGTTGGTCGGTTTACCATCACAATGATTGTGTCGAGTAGATCATAATGGCGCCTCTCTTCCTTAATAATGATGTCTAATATTTGTTTATCACTTTCACTCTCCAACTTATTCTTTTGCTCTGTATAAAACTCAATACTTTTTAGTTCAATATCGAGAGCATTTTCATATGCCTCTTTCTGGTTAAGAAGTTGAGAGAAGTTATCATCTTTAAAGGATGCAATGAGATCCTTTACTTCATCACTTTCTGAAAAAGAAACATCGACACTCACCTTTAACTTATTTTTCATCCCTTCAAAGAATTTTTTATGTCGAATTTCATCTTCTTTAAGGAGAGTAAATATTTTTGTTAATCCCACGTGTCCAGCATTATCTGCAAGTTGTTGATAAAAAGAAGCTCCTTCTGTTTCCATTTCAATAGCGATATCAAACATATTCATATCAATTCCTCCACTTTTTATATGTCCTACTATTCTAGCAAGGTAAATGAGTTGGTGCAAGGTAATTCTAGCAATAGAACAAAGATGACGCTAATAGAACAATTTTGACAAATTAGTATTTTTTTGCTATATTTCAATCTTTTATAGAATTATAATTACATATGTACAGAATTTTATATTTGTCAATCTTTTTTTTGTTTTTTTTCTAAAACAACTTGCTTATTTCTCAATAAAGTATAATACTATAGATGAAAACAAAGAAAATACGACGAATTTTTCGTCAAGGAGATATATATGAACAAGACTTTATTAGATGATGGACAATTCATTCTCTCAAGTACAAACAACATGTTTAAAGAGAAAGACATCAACGTACTTCTTAACCAGATTGAAGTACACAAATACCTTATTAACCAAGATATACCTTGGACAATCTCACAGGATGATGCAATTTTCTCCTGGCTAGAAAATGTATACCATCCAATCATGCAAGTTATTAATCAATGGAGTGTTAGATCTTCATTTGCTAAATACTCAGATTCCCAATTGTTTTTTGCAATCTCAGACCATTGGTATTACCTATTAGCAAAGAATGAAAAAATCAGTGCTTACAGCGCTGCTGTTAACTATGCAGCACAGTATGGAACAGGGTTAGGACATATTGTTTCAAAACTATCAAACCCATTAAAAGTAGCTTAATATTAACTTTTAGCTAATCATATGAGATACCTTCTAGCAATAGAGGGTATTTTTTTACCCCAAACATACACTATTGTAATCTGCTAGTTGAAAAATTCTTGCATTAACATTGAATTAGATTTACTCTTAATAAAATAAAAGGAAATATGTACCATGAAGCACTCATTTTTTAAAAAATTAGGCATAACGATTCTTGTGTTTTTAGCAGTAATTATTGTATATCTTCTAATCATCATATTTGTTAATAGGGCACCACAATCAAAAGAAGACCTGTTTCCAAAAATTGAAGGGAAAGCTTCTTCTCCAATTAAAGAAGATTCTCTTCGTGTTCTTTCGTGGAATATTGGCTATGCTGGTATGGGTGAAGATGCTGACTTCTTATTCGATAATGGCTCTAGTATTCGCCCCCCATCAAAACAATCTGTACTAAACAACTTAGATGGGATTACTTCTTTCCTAAAAGAGAATCAATCAGATGTGGTGATGATGCAAGAAATCCCCTACTCTTCTTTTACTAATTATAATACAAATGTATACCCAATTCTAAAAAAAGAGTTTGATCAATATCAGTGGACATATAGTAACGATCTCTATACAAAAGGTCTTCCACCCTTCTTTCGTCTGAAAATTGGGAATTCCACAGCCAGTAGGATTCCAATTATCTCAAGCGAAGCAATCGCCCTCACGAGAGAACCTGGATACTTCCTTTATGTTTTCAAGAAAGACTACCGAATGCATATTACTAGAATTAACCATAGTGGAGTAAACTGGACTCTCATAAATATTCATTTATCAGCTTTTGATGATGAAACAGTTTCAATTCGTGAAACTCAATTAAAAGAGATTATTGAATTTGCTAAAAAAGAGCGAGATAAAGGACAGCATGTTATTGTTGGAGGAGATTGGAACTTAGAACTAATTGACACAGACTTTGGCCCATACACAACAAGTGAGGAAGATCAATTCTGGATTCGTCCCCTCCCCTCCTTTGCTCAAACAAGTGGTTTCTCTTGGGTTGCGGACAAGAATACACCTTCTGTGAGAACTGCTGAAAAACCGTATGTAAAAGGGGAAAACTACACCCTCGTCATAGATGGGTTTTTCATAAGCGACAATATAAAAGTGTTAGATGTTACTACGATAGATCTTAACTTCCAGCCAACAGACCACCATCCAGTAATGCTTACTGCTGCCCCTATTGTAAAAAAGTAGAGAAGGATATAACAGATTACTACATAACATGTGTATATTTGGATGATTCATTCTATTATCGTCTCAATTATGGAATAAAACATCTTTACTCATCTAACAAGTTAATGATTGTTAACTTGTTGCTTATAACGGTTGATATATCAACAAACCCTATTTACTTCTCACATATATTTTGGAATAATATGTAGCATGTTAAACAATAGTGAAGGCACAAAATTTTGGAACAGAGTGGATGCGGTAAGAGACCGCGATAAATCTCTCAAACAATTGGTTGAAGAAGCTGGACTAAACTATGAAGTTATCAAAGTTCAACGATCTCTTAATAGGATGCCGCGTGCAGAAGAAGTATGTCGTCTTTCTTCTGCTTTAAAAACTCCAACAGAGTGGTTAGTCTTGGGGAAAACGAATAATCCCCTTGATGATATGAGAGTTGGCAATACACAAGAGCATGCGAGGATTCTAGCTATCATCGAAAGCTTAGTAGATGCTCCTGAAACTATATTAAGCTCAGTTGAAAGCTTACTAGAAATACATATTCATCAGCTAATCGAAGCGTAACAAGGTAAAAATCTTATAGATTAAGCTTTTCTTCAACTCTTCTTATCTTTCAAAGCAGCAGGTAATTGCTGCTTTTATTCATTTGAAAAATGAGTAAGCATATTTTTCTTTGCGATAAATTGGCTCATATGATTTTTAATAGTTATGCTTTACTTATTACAAAATCTTTATAATAATCATCAATATGAGTGTTGATAATTTTGGAACTAAATTTTGGGCTAGAGTAGATACTCTAAGGGATAATGATACATCATTAATGCAATTAGCATTAGAAGCTGGCTTAAATTATGATGTTATTAAGGTGCAATATTCTTTGCAAAGAATACCGAATTCACAAGAGGTCTGTCTTCTCGCTAATGCCCTACAGATTCCTCCTGAGTGGTTAGTATTAGGAGTAGTACATAACACTCTTGATACGATAAGAGTAGAAAACACTTTAAGAAATAGAAGAATTTTGTCAATTGTAGAAAAACTTGTAGGATCTCGTAAGGAAGTTTTTGATTCTATTGAATTAATCGTACACACAGAAACAGAAGCTTAACACATTTATTGATTTTCCTCATACATAAGGGCAATCTTTAATAAATCACTAAGAGAGTCAACACTCAGTTTTTCCATCAATCGAGTTTTGTAGGTGCTTATAGTCTTGATCGAAACATCTAACTCATAAGCAATCTCTTTTACTGTCATTCCTTGAGTTAAATATTTAAATACTTCAATTTCCCTCGATGATAAATTTTCTAAAAAACCACCAGGTTTATCCCCTTTATTCTTGATATCTTGCTGATTAGAAAAAGAGGAGCCACCCCTTACTATTAAACGGATTGTTTCTATTAATTTTTCTATTCCACTATCTTTATTAATATATCCTCTCGCCCCTAAATTCTTTACTTTCTCTATGTAAAACTGCTCTGGGTACATGCTCAGCATACAAATAGGTGGCGTGTTGTATCCCTTATCCTCAATTATTTGAAGTACCTCCAACCCACTAAGCCATGGCATAGAGATATCTAAGAAAATAATATCTGATTCTACTAGAGTGTAATTATCTAAAGAATCAAGAAATTCTTTTCCATTTGAGTATTCAGCAACTATTGTTATTTCACCACTCGCTTCCAATAGTGTGATAAGTCCTGTTCTAAATAGTTCATGGTCTTCAATAACAATCACTCTAATCATCTTCATTTCCACTTTTTGTTTCCTTAGACCGTGGGATAGTAAAATCTATAATTGTTCCCATTGGTGAATTTTTTCTAATATTCAACTTTCCATGTTGAGCTTGTATAAAACGCTTTGTGGCATAAAGGCCAATACCAGGCCCTTTTTCTCCATTTGTCCCCATGGTAGTTACCCCCCATCTATCTTGTTCAAAGGCTTGAAGAACTTGTACTGGAATCCCATCTCCTTCATCTGTAACAGTAACAATGATATCTTCTTTTTCTATATCAACAGTGAGGACAACTCGTCCCTTTCTAGGAGAATATTTAATTGCATTCTCAATTATGTTTCTAAATATAGCTCTAGCATAATCTAATGAACCAACGAGGAGTACATCATCTTCTATATGCTGTTCAAACTCTACTTCTTTCTTCCTAGAATACCTCAATACAGACTCTTCAATATGTTGTAAAATTGATTGTAAGGTAAAGACTTTCAAATCAAGAGATTCAGAACTATCGAAGGAAGAAGTAAGAGAAAGGAGGTTAAATATAAGAGAATCGGCCCTATCGATAAGGGAATCTAGTTCATCCCCTGATCGTTTCCAAATCACAGGGTTTTTTGCAAGTGCACCACTAGCCATTAACCTCCGCAATCCTCTCATTGTCACTAGGGGAGATCGTAAATCATGGCTCATTACTTCAATTACCATTGTTTTTAAATTATCAAGCTCAACAAGTCTGTCGTACGATTCTTGCAACGCTTTTTGTAAAAGATGGGATTCACTCACATCTCTAATTAAAAGGGAAGACCCCTTTGTCGGGCCTTGGTGAATTGGGAGAACCCTTATTTCATAGAAAGAACTGCTGAAAGAGCCCTCTTTCTCAATAGTAAAATCCCATACACCAGAGTCATAAAAATTTGATGAGGCGAGAGTACTATAGACTTTGCTTTTTCTAAAGACATCTTGGATAGAACTTCCTATCTGAATTTCATTAAGTTCAGGAACATATCTTAATGACGCTAGATTAAAATCTATCACACAATCCTCTTTATCGAGAATTATTATGCCATCATCAAGAGACTCGAAAATATATCGTTTTGCAACAGGGAGGGGGCCAAACAAGGAATCTTTAAGATAAGAATAGAGAAGAATTGTACTAGAAATAATAAATGTGAAAGGGATGAAATCTATTCGTGCTTCAAAGATTGGCATTAAATAAATTATTGTACCAATAGCAGGAAAGGCGGTTGCTAACATGAGCAAAGCCCCTCTTCGTTGATATTCCCTATTACCCGAAAGCACCATTTGTCCACTAAGAAAATAAATAACGAGTATAGCCATCCCTTGATATACTTTAATCAGAAAATAGAACAATGTAGGGGTAAAAGTAAGGTATGCAATATTTCCGATTCTGTTAAAAATTACATCTGTATAAAAGAGACTATGGAAATTATAAGTAAATTGAAGAGACATAAAAAGTGTTGAGAAAAAGGCCATACACCAGTAAATTGCTTTTTTATAACCAATGGTAATATTGAAATATACTAATGCAAAGTGTACCAAAAACAGAGGAAGCCAAGAGAGTCCTATATATTGGACATGAGCCCAAAACATGATCTGTTTTAGACTTGTCCCCATATATTCAAAACTAGTGCCTATAGTATAAAACGAGAATGATAAAATAACATACCCGAGCTCTTTTGCCCCCCTCAAAGGTTCTTGCCGTAAAAGGATTATAATAAATATTATTTGTATTAGTGAGAAAGAGAGTAGTGCACTCGCTAATAATGAAAATTGATACAATGAGACCTCCCATATTTCAGAGCAAGATAGAAATAGCAGATTCCTCTCTATCCTATAATGATTCCCACACTATTGTAAGATATTTCCTACAAATGATGTAAAACAGGACAAAGAGAGTATCGATAATATTTCTCTATATTACAACATTTTACATAGATTTGTTATCAAAAGACAACTTTTTGTAAGAAAATTCCTACAATAGGGAACATTGATTAATCAGATAACTTATACCTACAATAGCTTATTAATACTACTAGACTGTGGAGGCTGTTATGAACACTTTAGATGAAGGTTATCTTTTTTGGAAACAATTTGACACGCTGAGAGACTCTT
This sequence comes from Spirochaetia bacterium, assembly GCA_009929055.1. GTDB lineage: Bacteria > Spirochaetota > Spirochaetia > Sphaerochaetales > Sphaerochaetaceae > SABI01. The sequence continues at coordinate 16,242 of SABI01000029.1, forward strand.
CTATAACTCTCAAGACTTTAATCAAGGATACTAAACTAAACTATGAACTTATCAAAGTACAAAGGTCATTAAATAGAATTCCTAAGGTACAAGAGGTGATGTTGTTAGCTTCTTGCATCAACGTTCCTGTTGATTACCTATTGAAAAGCCCTGAACAAATTTCTCATTCTCAGAAATCAATACTACATATCTATCAAGCACTTCAACAAGCAGACCATCATACTATTCAATCAATTAGATCAATATTGCAAATTTAATTCTAACTTATTACATATTTGCAATACTAAAGATGCCATTAAAGGCCTCTTTTCTTTTGTAGGGATATTCCTACATATAACAGTATTGCCTTACACTGCGACTATAAGTAAAGTATAAGTACAAATATTAAGAAAGG
>SABI01000274.1 GCA_009929055.1 Spirochaetia bacterium
TTTTTGAGGTATACTTACTTGCAATTTCGGGTGTTGACTCAACCTGAGAACATGGGTTAATAGAGGAAACAAAGGGGTGAACAAAGAAAAACCCATCCTCTTGAATTGTCCCATAATAGCGACCAAAGAGGGTAAGTACTAATGCTTCTTTTGGTTTTATCACCTTAAGGCCAGCAAAAGAGATAGGGATAATTATCATGCTTAATAAAATGCTTATGATAAGTGAAATAACATATAGAGGGGAATTCCCATAGGTACTAAGAAGATATATAGAGTAAATAAATAAAAACAGGGTAATAATTTCACCGAGTATTAATACAACGAGCATCCCCATTCCATTAAGATATGGAGCCTTCTTTTCAACAATTTCTTTTAAGGTAATGTTTTTCATACATCCTCCCTCTAACCATTAGATGTGATATCATAATGATATCAATATGATAATACTACTTGTTGCATTTGATTGTCAATAGTAAATATTTCCTCAACTTCACAACAAAATTGAGATATTTTCGAATAAATAAAAGTTTGCCTCTATCATTTTTATAAAAAATAGGGCATGTTTTTCCTTAATATAACAACACGTATAAGTTTCTACTTTTTACTACCTAATTCACTTCTATATGACTGAAAAGGGGTCTTTGTGGGTAAAAAGAGAAACAATAATTAAGGAGGCAACTGTGGCGAAAGAGAAAATTAATGCAAAGATTGTCATTTTGGGATTGCAACACACATTTGTAATGTTTGGAGCAACTGTCCTTGTCCCTATCTTAACAGGACTCGATATTGCTGTAGCATTATTTGCAGCTGGAATTGGTACCCTCATTTTCCATGTGGTTACTAAATTTAAAGTACCTGTCTTTCTAGGAAGTTCTTTTGCTTTTATTCCTGGAATTATTGCAGTAACAGCGAGTGAAGGCTCTATTGCCTATGCTCTAGGGGGTATCCTTGTAGCAGGCTTTTTATACATCATCGTTGCATTCATCTTTCGTTTTGTCTCTTACGATACTATCCACAATATCTTACCTCCTCATGTAACAGGTCCTATGATTATCATGATTGGTCTTATTTTGGCTCCTGTTGCAATTAGCAATGCAAATGGGACTAACTCTCCCCAGATTCTTGCAGCTATGGGCCCTAATGGTGCGTGGCTCATTGCAATGTTTACTTTTGCCTTAGGTATTTTTGTAAAAATCTATTTTGAAAAGTTTGGTTGGAAGTTTGCTTCTAACCTCCCTGTTCTTTTATCCTTAGTCGGAGGCTATCTCTTCGCTATTGTATTAGGGGTCGTTGACTTTACCCTTATTAAAGAAGCAGCTTGGATTGGTCTTCCTAAATTCATGGCACCAAAGTTCTCCTTTACTGCAATCACTATTATGGTTCCTATAGCTATTGTAACGATGGTTGAACACTTTGGAGATGTCCTTGCAATAGGGAATGTCGTTGAAAAAGATTTTATTAAAGACCCAGGTATACACAGAACCCTCATTGGAGATGGGATTGCAACAAGTATCTCTGCCCTAATTGGAGGACCTGCAAATACAACTTACTCAGAAAATACAGGGGCCGTAGCCCTAACAGGTGCCACAAACCCTGTTATTATGAGAATAGCTGCTCTATTTGCTATAGTGTTATCACTCATTCCTAAATTTACGGCCCTTATTGCAACTATTCCAGGACCAGTAATCGGTGGAATTAGTATTCTCCTTTTTGGAATGATTAGCTCAATTGGTATTAAGAATATGGTTGATGCAAAAGTAAATCTAGGAAACCCAAAACTTCTTATCATCAGTGCTTCAATGCTTGTCTTAGGCCTTGGTGGAGCTTCCTTCACAATAGGTAAAGTTCAATTATCAGGGTTAGGTTTAGCTGCAATTTTTGGAGTTGTCCTTAATTTAATTTTACGACCACACGATATCGTTAAAACAGAAAAGAAAAAGGGGAAATAGTCCTCCTTCTTCATTGAGGATACCAAATGATGCCCTCATTTATTAGGAGTAATTACTCTTATAGATGAGGGCTTATCTGTCTCTATTTAGAATAGAGTTCTACAATTCTTGATTCTACCACATCAAAATCGACATCATCTCTTTTGGGAAGGGATGTAATAGTTCCACTAAAGGAATCTTTATCAACTCTAAGCCAAGAGGGAACACTTCTACTATGTGGAGCCATAAATTCTCTTACCTTGTTTTGAATACTTTTTTGTAAAGTTATTTTCTCACCTATTTTAATTTTATAAGAAGGAATATCTACTCTCTTCTCATTAATAAAGACGTGGCCATGATTAATCATTTGCCGAGCCATCTTTCGTGTTTTTGCAAATCCCATTCTAAAGATTGCATTATCGAGGCGAGACTCAAGAAGAACGAGGAGGGTAGAGCCAGTCATTCCACTCATTCGTTCAGCCCTCTTGTAGGTGAGAACGAATTGTTTTTCGAGTAATCCATAGACAAACTTTACTTTTTGTTTCTCTTTTAATTGAAGGGCATACTCAGAGCTTTTCTTTCTTCGTCTCACTACCTCCTTCTCTTTTCCCTTATTTCCCTCATACCCTAGTACTATTGGGTTTATACCAACCCAATTAGCCCTTTTTCTCACAGGAGTTCGATCAATAGCCATATATAGTTAACCTCATAAAAAACTTATAATATATTAGCATACGCTAACTTTCTATATATGTAACAAAATATAGGAATAAATTCAATACTTATAAAGGAATGAAGGAAATAGAACATACAAAAAGCCTATGACATTAGATACTAAACAATGAAATTAATACCAATTACCCAAGAAATATATATTTTTTATACTATACTCACCAAGATTGATACGGTATTGTGTAAGTAAATAGTTGTTCATAAAGGAGCCTATATGAAAAAAACATCGAGATTCTCTATAATTGCAATCCTTTTTCTTGTAACAATAGCTTCTCCTCTTTCGGCCTCTGTCACAACGGGTGGTACAACGTTAGGTGGATTAAGTGGATATGTTGTTACCCCAAGTGCTATTCCTGTACCAACAGGAAATAATCCTGCTATCACAACAGGATATACTGCAATGTTTGGTGCATCAAATGGTTTCTCCCATATCCCTTTTATACAAATGGGATTTGCAAAGAATTTTGAAGCAGCTGTTGCTGTCGATATTAGTCTTAAAACTAGTTTGCTCGTACAAGCAAAGTGGAGATTTATTGAAAAAAATAGTACCAATTTTGCATTTATCATTAATGGACAAGCAATTGACTTGAGCGGAACATACTCCTTTGCAGGTCAAACAGGGTTTGCAG
>SABI01000275.1 GCA_009929055.1 Spirochaetia bacterium
CTCTTATCCCCTCCTGTTCCTGTGGGTCTCTCTCGATATAACTCATCTTCACTTTTAGTGACATAACAATCATCTCTTTTACTTTTTCGATATCTCTTATAAAAATGGCCTCTTTATGAGTCGTCAAATATTGAGTTAATTCAGAATCTTTCGATAAGAGGGCATGTTTTAACACTTCCCCTAACCCATTTTTATATTCGCTTGAGGTAAGAGTAAGAAGGGTGTCGATAGAGAGGTATACTCTACTAGAGGGATAAAAGGTTCCAATAAAATTCTTACTATTGTCAAAATCTACCCCAGTTTTCCCCCCAACAGAAGCATCTACTTGGGATAGGAGTGTTGTTGGAATAAGGATAAGGTTTGCTCCCCTCATATATAAAGAAGCAGCAAAGCCTGTAATGTCACAGATGACTCCTCCGCCAAGGGCTACAAATGTATCATCTCGAGAAAATCCTCTACTTTTAGCTTCACTAATAATATATTCAATACTTTTAAGGTGTTTAGCCTCTTCTCCACAGGAGAGGAGGATATAATCTTCTCCTTGCGTAAGAAATCCCTTGGTATTCTCATCTGCAATAAAAAGCTTCTTTCCACTAAGGAGAGAGATATCAGAGAGAACCTCTTTTATATCAGTAGATAAAAAGAGAGAGGTAGTTTTCTCCCCTAATTTGCAATTCATTAGATGTTCCATAGGTTGATTATATACCTATTATTCCCTATTGGCGCAAGTACCCCCTTGTAAATCACCCACTTTTTTACGACAATACACTCTATGAGTAATAATTATTTTGATAATGCAAGCACCACTAAGATGAGTGAAGGGGCCCTAAAGGTCTATAGTGAGGTAGCCCTTACCTATTATGCCAACCCTTCAAGTAGTCATAAAGAGGGTCGCCTTGCCCACTCTTACCTTAATAAGCAAAGGGAAAAAACCTCTTCATTATTAGGGATTCCCCTTGAATCAGTGATCTATACAAGTGGTGCGAGCGAATCAAACTCAATTATCCTCACCTCTTTGTTATGGAAACGCCGTAAAGGGAGAATTGTAGTAAGTGCCCTTGAGCATCCTTCTATTAGTCAGTTTAGAGTCTTCTTTGAGGAGAGGGGATTTGAGTGGATCTATGTGAAAGCCCCTTTTGGAGTAATAGACACAGAAGACTTAGCAAATAAAATCACTCATAACACCTTAATGGTAATATCGATGCTTACTCATAATGTCTTTGGGAGCATCCAACCAATTGAAGAAATAAAAAAGATAATAAAGCAAAAGGAGAGTGAATACTCTCATCACATCCACTTTCATGTAGATTGTGCCCAAGCAATAGGAAAATTAGAATTTTCTTTAGCTCAATTAGATTGTGATAGTGCGAGTATGAGCGCCCATAAAATAGAGGGGCCTCGGGGCATTGGCTTGTTGTTTCTCAAACAAGGATCTCTTGTTAAACCATTAAGTCGAGGGGGAAACCAAGAGATGGGGATGAGGGGAGGAACTGAGAATCTTCCTGCAATAAGTGCTTTTAACTACGCCCTTAACGAGAGCATTACTCACCTAGACTCCTCAATCAAGAAGGTAGATCAACTCTATAAAGTGCTCGAACACGAAGTTAAAGGGATGAGAGGAGTTGAAATATTAAGAAACGAGAAAAACAACTATGTGAACTCGATTGTTGCCCTCTCTCATATTTCAATTCCTTCCGAGGTGATCACAAGGGTATTAGATGATAAAGGATTTTCTATCTCTTCAACTTCAGCTTGTTCAAATAATTCTCACTCTTCTCACCCCTTTCATCCATTTATTACAGGTTTTAGACCAGAGCTTTTAAAAGGGGCTTTTCGAATCTCATGGAATTCTCACCATGAAAAGGAAGATATTATACATCTATGCGCTGCAATCAAAGAAATCACATCATAATATAAGGAAGATAGATATGGGTAAGCACCTATTTGTTATACGTCTAGGAGAAATTTCTCTCAAAGGACAAAACAGAAGTATATTTGAAAGCAGATTAAAAACAAATATAAAATACAAACTGAAAATCTACAACAATAGACTCGTAAAACAAAAAGGGAGAATGTATTTAGAAGTAGAAGAACCATGTGCCATAGAAAAGATATATGAAGTTCTTAGTTCTACCTTTGGTATTGTTGGGTTTTCTCCTGCTATTACCTGCAAAAAAGATATTTCTGAGATTCTCTCTTCTGCAATAGCAATTATGGCTCCTACTAAAAGACCAAGAGAGATAAAAACATTCAAAGTAGAAACTGTCCGAGGTGATAAATCTTTTCACCTAGATTCATATGCAATCTCTCGAGAGGTGGGACATAGTATCCTTGAAGCTTATAGTGACTTAAAAGTTGATGTACATCACCCTGATTGTACCATAAAAGTTGAAGTTAGAGATAAAGTCTATATTCATCCCTATGAAGTGAAAGGACTTGGTGGCTTACCTGTGGGAAGTGCTGGAAGGGGAATGTTGATGCTTAGTGGTGGAATAGACTCACCTGTTGCTGCCTACTACATGGCAAAAAGGGGTCTTCATCAAGAAGCTGTCTACTTTCATGCCTACCCCTATACAAGTAATGAAGCAAAAGAGAAGGTTATTACCCTAGCGAAAATATTAAACCCTTACCTTGAAGGAATTAGGCTTCATATCATCCCCTTCACTGATGTGCAACTTGCAATTAAAGAGAGGGGAAAAGAAGAAGAGCAGACTCTCCTTATGAGATCTGCGATGATGAATATTGCCAACTCGTTAGCACTTTCTAATAATTGTAGTGCTATTATCACAGGGGAAGCATTAAGCCAAGTAGCTAGTCAAACAATAGAATCTCTCTCTTTTACGAATAACAACTCAAATCTAATAGTCCTTAGACCCTTAATTGGCTTTGATAAAGAAGAAATAATTGAAGTGAGCCGCCGTATTGGAACCTTTAGTACCTCTATCCTCCCCTATGATGACTGCTGTGTAATATTTAGTCCAAAGCATCCAACGGTGAGGCCCCACCTACCAACATTGACTCATAGTTTTAAATCTCTAAAGATTGAAGAACTTATGCAGATTGCTATAGAGAACGAAGAGATTATTCAACTCTAATAAAAAAGAAGACTCTAACAGAAGGAGGGTACTGTTAGAGTCTTACACCTAGAAAATGAGAAATATAGAGATTAATTTCTCCCTTTATTTTTCGTTGTCACATCAAAAAGAACTGCTCCTAAGAGAACTAATCCTTTAATTGTTTGTTGCCAGTCAACACTCACTCCCATAATTGACATACCATTGTTAAGAAC
>SABI01000276.1 GCA_009929055.1 Spirochaetia bacterium
AACAAATCCAATGTAATTACCGTTTGCTATATCTAACCCTGCATTTCTTGCATCTGAAAGACCACCATTTGGTTTATGTATCACCTTGATTCGATTATCTTTTATAGCATATTCATCAATAATTTCGCCACATCTATCAGGAGATCCATCATCAACTAAAATAAGCTCAAAATCTGTGAATGTCTGAGACAATATACTATCAATACATGCATGAATAAATACTTCCACATTATAAATAGGGACAATTATACTAATTTTAGGCATACTTGAATTCCTTAATTATTTTTTTTCGTTCTATCATATAACAATAAATTTAACTGAAATTGAACGATCTATCTTTCTCACTTAACGAATACTTACATTCCAACGCTGGCCATTCAATCCCGATTTTGGGATCATCCCACCTGATACCACCTTCATCTTCTGGATGATAATATTCATCACATTTATAGGTAAATTCTGCCTCTTCTGAGAGAACAAGAAATCCATGAGCAAATCCTTTTGGAATGAAAAGCATATTCTTCTTAGTTGCAGAAAGAATAACTCCTACATATTTACCCCACGTAGTACTGTTTTCTCTCAAATCAACGGCAACATCGAAAACTTCACCTTGAGCAACTCTAAGCAATTTAGCTTGTGGATATTTTTTTTGGAAATGCAATCCTCTAAGAACACCCTTCTTTGATTTACTCATATTATCTTGAAAAAAATCACAATTAATACCCGCTTGTTCAAAATCTTTTTTATTATATGTTTCTAAGAAGTAGCCTCTCTCATCACCAAATACTTTAGGCTCAATGATAAAGACTCCTTCAATTGTTGTTTCGTTAAAAGTGAACTGTCCCATTCTAAAACCTACCTATTTGAATACATTTGTTCATAATACTGCTGGTATGAACCACTAGTAATATGGCTCATCCATTCTTTATTTTCTAAATACCATTGAATTGTAAGCTGAATTCCGTCTTCAAACACCGTTTCAGGTTTCCATCCTAATTCATCCTTTATTTTTTTAGGATCAATTCCATAACGCCTATCATGCCCTTTTCGGTCAGTTATATGTTTTATTAGCCCCTCATTGACTTTTCCATCTACATGTTTTGAAACATAATTGATTATATTCTTCACTATAGCAATATTAGGCATTTCGTTCTGTCCACCAACATTATATACTTCTCCTGCTCTCCCTTTGCTCAATACAAGATCAATTGCTTTGCAATGGTCTTCTACATAAAGCCAATCACGTATTTGCATTCCATCTCCATAGACAGGAAGAGCCTTATGATTTAAACAGTTGTTTATCATTAAAGGAATAAGTTTTTCAGGGAACTGATAGGGGCCATAGTTATTTGAACATCGAGTAATATTCACAGGTAATTTATACGTATCTGCATAGGCTTTAACAAACAAATCTGCAGATGCTTTGCTTGAAGAATAGGGACTATGAGGATCTAATGGAGTAGTTTCTGTAAAAAATCCTTTAGAGCCTAGGGATCCGTAAACTTCATCGGTTGAGACTTGTTGAAATTTTACACCTTCTTTATATGTATCTTCTCCTATAAGCCAAGCTTTTTTTGCAGCATTGAGCAAATTTAGAGTCCCTATCACATTTGTTTGGGCAAACACATCAGGATTAGTAATAGATCTGTCTACATGACTTTCTGCTGCAAAGTTTACAACATAATCAACATCATAATCTTGAAAGATTTTTTCAATTATCTCTTTGTCACAAATATCTCCTTGGATAAATAGATGCCTGTTATCATTCATAACTGATGCTAAATTCTCTAAATTCCCTGCATAGGTGAGTGAATCAACATTTATGATAATTACTTCCTGATATTTCTCCATAAGATAATGGATAAAATTGGCCTTTCGCTGTTTTGAGTGGGTAGGTGAATATATTCAATAATAAATAGTGGAACTCAATTAGATAGTTATGGTACTGTTTTGGTATCTTAGCTTGATGACAGAGGTACACTTAAATGAATAATTTTTCCCAAACAGATATCTTTACCACAGCTCTTGGACTAGCAGAACCTTGGCGTGTAACCAATGTAGAGATGTTACCTTCTGAGAAGAATCCAAATACGATGGAAGTTCACATTACCGTAGACTTTATAGAAGGCAGTAAGTTCCCCTGTCCTCAGTGTGGTGAATTAAGCTCTATATATGACTCAAAGGAAAAAGTATGGAGACACCTAAACTTCTTTCAATATCGATGTTATATCCATGCAAAGGTTCCTCGGGTTGAATGTGACAACCATAAGGTGAAATTGGTTGATGTCCCCTGGGCAACTCAAGGAAGTGGATTTACCCTCCTCATGGAGGCTGTATTGCTTACCATGCTACAGCAGATGCCCGTATCTCAAGTAGCGAAGCAGGTTGGTGAACATGACACCAAGCTTTGGAGACTCATTAAAAGATATGTAGAACATGCTCTTCTTTTACAAGATTTTAGCAATGTAGAGGCTATTGGTGTAGATGAATATAGTCACAAAGGGCACCATTATATAACGGTATTTCTTGCTCATCCTGAGAAAAACAGGTCAAAAGCAAGGGTTTTGTTTACCACAGAAGGGAAAGATAAGGCAACAGTTGCTAAATTCCTTGAAGAATTCCAGGCTAAGAGAGGAAAACCTGACAAAGTCAGCGATATTACCTGTGATATGTGCCACGGCTATCGTAATGCGATGGCAGAAGCCTTTCCTAAAGCAACAACAACGGTGGATAAATTTCACGTCGTCAAAACGATTAATGATACAGTAGATCTAATTAGACGAAGAGAGAATCGATCTAAAGACAAGAAGAAGATTAATGCGCTAGATAAAACACGGTATCTGTGGTTAAAAAATAGAGATAATCTCACTGGGGAGCAGATAGAACAACTGGATTTACTACTTGATACCGAGTATTTAGATACAGTCATCGCCTATAATTTTAAATTAAAGCTGCAGGGTATATATGAGCACTGTATTGACTACAATACTGCAGTAGAAGCCTTTGAGAGTCTGTGTTTAGAGATGTCAAATAGTAGAATCAAAGAAATGCAGAAGGTCGGAAAATCTCTCACACGTAATGCAGTGGAGATTCTCAACTACTTCGATAGTAGGAAAACCAACGCTTTACTTGAAGGATTTAATTCTGTTATAGGACTAATTAAACGAAGAGCAAGAGGTTTCAAGAACATGGATAATTTCATGGCTATGATTTATTTCGTCTGTGGAGATCTTCAACTCCCTAAAGCAACCATCATGTAGTTCTACCCACTCGATTTAGCGAATAGCC
>SABI01000277.1 GCA_009929055.1 Spirochaetia bacterium
TTTGGTCATTGGCAAGGGCAAGGTCTACATTTATATTTCCAGCAAGGCTATCTTGCTTTGTAGCTGATGAGTTTAATTGACCCTTTTGATAGCCAACTCCACCACTTACTTTAACTCCAACTACATCTTCCACATCACTTTTAGCAAGAGTGAGCTCCCCTGCCTTTTTATTGAGAGTATACATCTGTAGGATTTCACTCTCTTGTTTTGCTAAATTTACTATTGAATCAATATCTACTGCAGATAAAGATGAGAGTGATTGCAAAACAAAAAAGAATGAGACCCAAAAGATCGATTTTTTCATATGAACTATCCTTTTTTTTAAATAAGATACACAATAGATAAGTTATTTTCATTTCATTGGAAAGAGTTGAAACATCATCTTTATCTAATATTTACACAACGCCCAAATAAAACCTATAAAAGAAATTCTCCTGAGTCGACTTTTATTATCTGTCCAGTTATTGCCTTATTTTTAATTAAAAATTCAACAGTAGATGATACATCATCTTTAGCAGCGAGTCGCTTAAGGGGTATTACTTCTTTACGCTTTTTAAAATAAGCTTCTTCTTGTTCATTATTTGAGATGATTAATCCAGGAGCTACCCCATTTACCCTTACATAAGGGGCACTATGTAGTGCTAAAATCCTTATTTGTTCTTCTAGGGCACTCTTTGCAATATAGTACGAAGGCTTAAGAGAACTCGGATGAGTTGTTTGAGCATCTGTAAGATGAATCATTGATGTTCTTATTTCTCTTTCTTTAGAGTAGAGAAAAAGTCTTTGGGTGAGAAAGAAAGGACCCTTTTGATGAATTAATTGGTCTGTATCAAAGCGCTCTTCATCAACACTCCCAAAAGGACTATCTATAAATATAGAAGCACAATTAACAATAGAAGTAAGATCAGAGAGGTCAACAAAAAGGGAATCAACTCCCTCTTTTGTTGTGATATCACCACAAACAAGAGAAGCCTTTCTTCCAATAGAACGAATCATAGAGAGAGTCTCTTCCCCCCCTTTCTTGTTAGTATGGTAATGAACTATGATATCGTACCCACAATGAGCTAAGAAAAGAGCAACCTCTCTTCCAAGACGATTAGAAGAGCCAAGAACCATTACAGTTTCACCTAAAGATTTCATACTCATTAATATACTTAATATTCATTCATTCACCAATAGGAGAGGAAGGAATCCCTATCATTCTCACCTTTAATATAAAAATCAGAGATGCACTATAACAAATCATTAAAACTCTCCCCTCCTCCAATACTGATTACTCTAGATGAGGGCAAAACGCTTGCACAAAGGCTCTTCACTTAGTAATCTATATTCCTATGAACCGTATACCAATAGAAGATACATTTTTAAAAGAACACCTTAAAACTCTCACCCCTGATGTGCGAGATGTGTTCTTACTTAAAAACAATACAATTCGCTGTACAGTGATACAGGGAACCGAAATGATTAACAACATGCGCCTTAGTCATAACCTAGGGATACTAGAAACCTATACTCTCGGACAAGCCTACCTAGCTGGGGCAATACTTGCCTCTACGGTTTCTGGTGATGACAGAGTCCAACTCACTATAGAGTGTAGTGGCCCTATAAAAGGACTAAGTGTTGAATCGTGGGCAGTAGGAGCCATTCGTGGGTATTTACAAGAAGTTCCTATTGAAGTAAAAGCTCCTCTAGAAAGCTTTGATTTATCTGATTTCTTTGGCCCTGGTTTTATGACCATCACCAAACTCTTAGAAGGGAAAAAACAACCATTTACTGGGCAGGTAATGATTCAATATGGCTCTATTGCAAAAGATTTAGCCCACTATTTTTTAATTAGTGAACAAACCTCAACTCTTATTACTCTTAGTATTAAATTTGACAAAGAAGGAAGAGTCATAGGCGCTGGTGCTCTATTTTTACAAAAGCTCCCTGGAGCAGAAGAAAAGGTCTTAGAAGATCTTGAAGATGTTGTTGAAACAATGCCCTCTCTTGGAACATATCTATCAAGTGGAAAGAGTGGAAAGGATTTTGTGAATGAAGTCTTTTCTGAGTTCAACCCAACTTATCTTAAGGCTCTCCCTGTTGGGTTCTCATGCCCTTGTGATAGAGGAAACTTTAGTAAATACTTAACATCTCTTCCTATAAAAGAGAAAAAAGAAATTTTAGAAGAGGGACCATTCCCTCTTACCCTCCATTGTTTCAATTGTGGTTCTGTCTACCCGTTTGAAAAAGAAGAACTAGACACACTATTGCGATAAGGAGTCAGAGAATGATTTATTTTGCAGCCTCAGCTGCTAACCAGAATGATTTAGTAGCAAAAGAAGCTGAATTTTCGAAGGCTGAAGAAATTCACTTAGTAAATGGTGGAGTTGAATTCAGCGGAGACCTTGAAACGGGATACCGTTTTTGTTTGAACTCAAGAATAGCAAGTAGAGTTCTTATAGGACTTGCTCAAGATGACGAAATCTTTAGTGCTGATGACTTGTACGATGCCTCAGTACAACTTCCATGGGAAGAGTATGTAAACCCACAAAAAACATTTAGCGTCACAATCACAGCAATACGTTGTAACTGGCTTAATAACACCCACTTTGGTGCTTTAAGATTAAAAGATGCAATTGTTGATAGAATTAAACAAACTCACAATGATGAGCGACCCATGGTAGACCCTGATAACCCTGATGTTACATTTCACCTCCACATCGACCATGAAGTGGTGAAGTGGTATGTAGACTTCTCTGGTAGAGGTATGCATCAAAGAGGCTACAGAACTGAAGAAGTAAAAGCAATGATGAAAGAAAATCTTGCTTCAGCTGTTATTATGAGAAGTGATTGGTACAAAACCTTTATAGATGGAAACCCTACAAAACTGATTGATCCTTTTTGTGGCTCGGGAACCATTATTATAGAAGCGGCTCTTATGGCCTCTAACATAGCACCAGGATTACTTCATGACCAAACCTTTGCTTTCCATAAATTACCTTTTCATGATGAAGATATGTTTGAACGTGTATTAGAAGAAGCCTACCAAAGAGCAGAAGAGACAATTGTCCCTAAAGATCTATTCTATGCGTGGGATATAGACTCTCGGACAATAGAGAGTGCAAAGATTAATGCTAAAATGGCAAAAGTCGATCACCTCATTAATTTTGAAAGAAAAGATTTTACCAAAACTACAAAACTCGATGTGATGGAAGGAAAACATTGTATTGTTACAGACCCTCCCTACGGAATGAGATCAAATGATGTGGTTATTGAAGACCTTTATAGAAATATAGGGACA
>SABI01000278.1 GCA_009929055.1 Spirochaetia bacterium
GCAGATATGCCGAACAGTAACCTTCTGTTCCTTATTGTTTGGTAGGAACAGTATACAACTCACTGACATCACTATGAAGACTTTTTATCATACCTCCTATATATAGATACGTTACTATATATAGAAACACGAGTCAATATAAATTTATATTTAATTTGGAATTATTTCTAGATTACTTTCACACCACTATGAGTCTCATCACTATAGCCGATGGTATATCCTTCCACTTTTCTTAATTGAAGAGCCTCAAGAACCTCTTGTTCTTTCTCCTTAGAAATACTAAACAAAAGACCTCCCGAGGTTTGTGGGTCAAAAAGAATATGGTTAAGAGGGTCAGGAATTTCTTCAAGTCCTTCTATAAAAGGACTTCTTGCCTCATAATTAGTATAAGCAGCCCCTGGAAGGAGACCCATAGTTGCCCACTTAAGGGCACCATTAAGGAGAGGGACCTTTGTTGATTCAATCGTAATGCCTATACTATTTTCGAGGGCCATCTCACACACATGTCCTAATAAGCCGAAGCCAGTAATATCTGTGCAGCTTGTCACATCAAACTCACTTATTACTTCACTAGAGGCTTTATTAAGAGTCATCATAAGGGAAAGAGAATCTTCTTCTTCCTCTTTAGTGGCCATGTGTGCCCTACTCGCTGTATTAATAATTCCAACACCTATTGGTTTAGTAAGGATAAATACTTCATCACTTTTATGAGTATTATTTCGTAAAATCTTATCTGGGTGAATAGAGCCGTTTATGCTCAGGCCAAATTTCACGTCACTATCTTTTATACTATGCCCCCCAACGAGGGCAACACCAGCTTCTACTAAGGCGTCCATTGCTCCCCTCATAATTTCTTTTAAAAGGGAAATGTCGAGGGTCGCCTCAGGAAAACAGACAATAGAAAGGGCGGTGTGGGGAGTAGCTCCCATTGAATAGATATCGCTCAGGGCATTAGCTGCTGCGATTCTTCCAAAATCGAATGAGTCATCACACATAGGAGGGAAGAAATCGAGGGTACTTACAATAGCCAAATCTTCACTTACTTGGTAGACTCCACAATCTTCAGAGTGGGAAAAATCACTCAATACTTGTGGATAAACAGGTTGTATAAGACCACAGAGAGCTTTATCTAAAAAGGCAGGACTAAGTTTAGCACCACAGCCAGCAAATGCCGTAAAAGAAGTAATTAATTTATCGTCTTGTTTCATCTATTCCCCTTTTTACTGTATCGATTACTTCGTCTAATTCCCCTCTAGTTGTAGTGTAACCTATGCTAAACCTAATTGCACCACCACATTCATGTGTATTAAGATACGTATGGGCTGATGGGGCACAATGGAAGCCAGAACGGAATGCTATATCTGAATTAAATAGAAATTGAGAGAGGGAACTAATCGTCCCCTTTTTTACTGTAAAGGTAATATTGGGTACTTTTTCTCCTTTTGGACTAAGCATCCTTATCTCCTTTATGTTCACAAGAGAGTTATATAAATACTCAGCCATTTCATATTTAGTAGTATATATCTCTCCTTTATGAGAAATGACATATTCTAAGGCAGAGTTAGAGCCAATAATTGCAGGGATAGGTAGAGTTCCACTTTCATACCTGTCAGGGAGAAAAGTGGGTTGGATAATTGAGTCAGACTTGCTTCCTGTTCCTCCGAATATAAGAGGGGTAGGTAAAAAGGCTCCATACAAAGCCATTGCCCCTACACCGGAGGGACCTAATAGTCCTTTATGAAGAGAAAAGCATACTGCCCCACTTATATCTTTTATATTTTGAGGTAAATCAACTTCTCCCATTAATTGACTCGCATCAATTATGAGTGGGATGTGATGAGCGTTAAACACATTAATTAATTCTTCTAACGGTTGCACTACCCCATTAACATTACTCGCTCCATTAATAACTGCTAGTTTGGGACGGTGATTGGCAATAGTCTCTTGTATCTCTTCAAGGAGAACCCTTCCATATGAGTCACTTTTTAAAGGAATTACCTGAATGTTATCTTTTTTAAGATAATCTAAGACCCTCATTACTGCGTTATGTTCTAATTGGGTAGTGATAATTGTATCATGAGGTTTTATACTCCCTAATAGGGCAATATTCAAAGAATGAGTTGCTCCACTAGTTACAATAATATTCTCTTCTTTAGTAGGAGGAAGAATTGAGTGTAATAAAGATCTAAACTTGTATAAGGCACTACTTGAATTTTGAGATAACTCGTGAGCACTCCTACCGATATTACCATAAGGATTATCTATCGCCTCTTTCATTGCATCGGAGACTAAAGGGGCTTTTGGCCAACTTGTTGCAGCATTATCTAAATAAATCACAAGGCCCTTCCACTATGAAACGCATCAACGGCTTCTAATACAGCTCCAGCTATAGCTCGTCCTTTATCACTCACAGTTGAGCAGCTCTTAACGTCTCCTCTAGGGTCGATGTCTCCTATTTTAAACCCAACTGGAATTTCTATGTTGTTAGCTAATAGCCCCCTTATCACACCACTCAAGGTTGCTGTAATCTCTTTTTCCCCAACAGTTGCAATAACTTCACCAATAGTTACTATATCACCGATATGTTTATCGCTCATGAATAATCCTGCGTAGGGTGAATGAAGTACTCTTCTTACACTCTCTCCCCCTATCTCCCCAGGTTCTCCTGTATTGGCAATTGCAGATCCTTGCCTAATAATTGTTCCTAAATAATGGCCTCTCATTGTTTCTACTACTATGTGGCAATCTTTTTTAGCAATAAAGCCTGGCCCTAGGGCAATAACAAGAGGTGCCATATCTATAGTAGTTCCAAGATTCTTTTTAGCAATAATGGCATCTACAACAACAGCAGGGTGTAATTTCTTAATACTCACACCCGCTGGATCATGTAAAATAGCTATCATTGAATTATCCATCACACTCTTTGCTTCTTCTACACTCTCTACCCTCTTACACATAACTCCTTCAATACTCATTTCCCCCCTCACCATTGCAGTTGAATAGCTTACTGTTCGACGAATAGTAGTAGGTTTCTCAATTTCAAGGGAAAGAACTCTGTATCCTGCATTATGCAATCTTAATATGGTTGCACTAGCTAAGTCCCCTGCCCCCCTTACAATAATAAGGTTTTCACTCTTATCCCTAAGAGATTTCTTAGAGGTCTTGTTATAAATCGCCATGAGCTCGCTCACTACCGAAACAGCAATTTCACTAGGAGTTTTTGCTCCAATATCGAGTCCAATAGGGGCAAATAGGTGA
>SABI01000279.1 GCA_009929055.1 Spirochaetia bacterium
CAGTCTATGAGCTTAGAATCGCTTAAAATAGCGCAGATGCCTGTAGACATAAATGTTGGTAGAGCTGAAATTGTAAAAATAACGACATCTATAACTCCAGCAAAAATAGTAGAAGTTGTATCACACATGAATGTAGTAGAAATGATGATGGCTCTTCAAAAAATGAGGGCTAGAAAAACTCCATCAAATCAGTGTCACGTTACAAATTTAAAGGATAACCCAGTGCAGATTGCAGCAGATGCAGCAGAAGCAGGCATCAGAGGCTTCTCGGAACAGGAAACGACAGTTGGGATAGTAAGATATGCGCCATTTAATGCATTAGCGCTTCTTGTAGGTTCTCAAGTAGGTCGTGGAGGGATTTTAACCCAATGTTCTGTTGAAGAAGCTACAGAACTTGACCTAGGTATGAGAGGGCTTACAAGTTATGCAGAAACCGTTTCAGTATACGGAGTTGAAGAAGCATTTACAGATGGAGACGACACTCCGTGGTCAAAAGCATTTTTAGCATCAGCCTATGCTTCAAGAGGACTTAAAATGCGATTTACATCAGGGACAGGTTCAGAAGCACTAATGGGATATTCAGAAGGAAAGTCAATGCTTTACTTGGAAGCAAGGTGTATATATTTAACAAAAGGAGCTGGCGTTCAGGGGCTTCAAAATGGTGCAGTCAGCTGTATAGGAATGACAGGTGCAGTTCCATCTGGAATAAGAGCAGTACTTGCCGAAAACCTTATAACTACTATGCTTGACTTAGAAGTAGCTTCAGCAAATGACCAAACTTTCTCGCATTCAGATATAAGGAGAACTGCCAGGACGCTTATGCAGATGCTTCCTGGAACAGATTTTATATTCTCTGGATACAGTGCAGTTCCAAACTACGACAATATGTTCGCTGGGTCAAATTTTGATGCAGAGGATTTTGATGATTATAATGTGCTCCAAAGAGATTTAAAGGTAGATGGCGGATTAAGACCAGTTTCAGAAGAAGAAACTATTGCAATAAGGAATAAAGCTGCAAAAGCAATACAAGCAGTATTTATGGACCTTGGGTTCCCAGCTATTACTGATGAAGAGGTAGAAGCAGCAACGTACGCTCATGGCAGTAAAGATATGCCGGCTAGAAATGTAGTTGAAGATTTGAAAGCTGCAGAAGAGATGCTTAAAAAGAGAATTACTGGTCTGGATATAGTTAAAGCATTAAGTAGAAATGGATTTGATGATGTAGCAAATAACGTATTAAATATGCTTAAGCAGAGAGTGACTGGAGACTATTTGCAGACATCTGCAATATTGGATAAAAATTTTGATGTTATAAGCGCAGTTAACGATATAAATAATTATATGGGACCTGGAACGGGGTATAGAATCAGTGAAGAGAGATGGGAAGAGATTAAAAACATTCCCAACATAATAAGACCAGAAGATATTGAGTAAGTAATGGAGGTGAAAATTATGAACAATACAGAAAATAAATATGCTATACCAGAGCTTGAGCTCTTAGAAGTAGGAGAAGCAAAAGCTGGCACAAAAGAAAGTGAGGTTGTTATAGGACTTGCTCCAGCTTTCCATAAGTTCCAGAATAAAACGATAGTTAGTATCCCTCACAGTGATGTACTGAAAGAAATTATAGCAGGAATTGAGGAAGAAGGATTAAATGCTCGTGTAGTCAGAATAATTAGAACATCGGATGTGTCATTTATAGCTAATGATGCAGCCAAATTAAGTGGATCAGGAATAGGCATAGGGATTCAATCAAAAGGAACTACGGTTATACACCACAAAGACTTACTTCCTTTAAATAATCTGGAGCTTTTTTCACAGGCCCCATTGATAACACTTGAGACTTATAGGTTGATAGGAAAAAATGCAGCAAAATATGCTAAAGGTGAATCACCAACCCCAGTTCCAATTGTAAACGATCAAATGGCAAGACCTAAGTTTATGGCAAAAGCAGCATTGCTTCATATAAAAGAAACCAAGCACGTAATGGTGGGCAGAAAACCTATAGAAATAGAAGTTAAATTTTAAATTGGAAGGAGGAAAAATTTAATGGAAAAAAGAAATATGAATTCGCAAGACTATCCTTTAGCGACTAAAAGTCCTCAATTTATAAAAACGCCAACTGGAAAGAAATTGGAAGACATAACGCTGGAACAGGTGATAAATGGAGAAATTAAACCTGAAGACGTGAGAATATCTCAGGAAACATTAGAAATGCAAGCACAGATTGCTGAATCAATGAATAGAGATGCTGTAGCTAGAAACTTCAGAAGAGCATCAGAGCTGATAACGGTTCCAGATGAAAGGTTATTGGTGATATACAACTGCTTAAGGCCATATCGTTCTACAAAAGAAGAACTTTTGGTTATAGCAGAAGAACTTGAAAATATATACAACGCAAAAGTGAATGCACATTTCGTAAGAGAAGCGGCAGAGGTTTATGAACAAAGAGGAAAGCTACGACAAGAGTAAGCAAGCTTTAAGGGAAGGAGAAACATGTGGAAATTATTGCAGGAGTTGATATTGGGAATGCTACAACAGAAGTTGCATTGTCTAAATTGGATAATGGCAAGATAGAATTCCTTTCTAGTGGAATAGTTCCAACAACAGGAATAAAGGGTACAGAAGAAAATACACAAGGAGTTTTCAATTCCTTAGAGCAGGCTTTAAAGAAAGTTTCCATGGAGCTTAAAGATCTTGATCTAGTGCGAGTCAATGAAGCTGCTCCGGTTATTGGGGATGTAGCAATGGAAACTATAACTGAAACGATAATAACTGAATCTACTATGATAGGGCATAATCCTTCTACACCAGGGGGAGTAGGCCTTGGAATAGGGAATACTATATACATAGAAGATTTAGACTCAATTCAGGTAGAAAATCTCACTAAAGATGATCAATTTATAGTTTTGATATTGAAGGATATAAATTTTCTAGAGGCTGCCGCACGGATAAATGCAGGCGTAAAAAGAGGAATAAATATAACAGCAGCTGTAGTTCAGAAAGATGACGGGGTTTTAATAAGTAATAGATTAGAAAGAAAAATACCTATTGTTGACGAAGTGACATTATTAGAAAGAGTTCCAATAGCAATGAAAGCAGCAGTAGAGGTAGCAGATCAAGGAGGCGTAGTAGAAACTTTATCAAATCCTTATGGTATTGCTACCGTCTTCGGACTATCATCAGAACAAACAAAACTTATAGTTCCTGTATCTAGAGCTCTAATTGGAAACAGATCTGCAGTGGTTATAAG
>SABI01000280.1 GCA_009929055.1 Spirochaetia bacterium
ATCTCTCCTGGTTTTTCTGATGTCATTGTTGATATCTCTTCTTTAGATATGGTGGAAAATGAAAAAAATAGTACTGACTCATTAGTAAGAGGTATTGCTCATGCCTTTGTTCTAAGGGGATTAAAGGTAGGTGGACTCATCATTCACACCACAACAAATGTCCTTAAGGGTTCAGGGCTCTCCTCTTCTGCTGCAATTGAAGTTCTTATCGCAACTATTTTTAATAGTATGTTTAATAATGAGAAACTAGAGCCAGTAGAACTTGCTATTATTGGTCAATATGCAGAAAACGTCTATTTTGGTAAGCCTTCAGGGCTTATGGACCAGATTGCTTGTGCAGTAGGAAATGTAGTAAAAATTGATTTTAAAGAGCCAAAAAAGCCGATAGTAACTACTGTCCCTGTCGATTTCTTAGCTCATGGATATCAGTTGATGATTATTGATACCAAGGGAGATCATGCTAATTTAGGAGATGAATATGGAGCAATCCCTGCTGAAATGAAGATGGTTGCCTCTTTTTTTGATAAGCAGGTAGTAAGAGAGATAACAGTAGAACAATTCACCTCTTCTATAAAAGAGCTAAGAGAATCTATTGGTAACGATAGAGCTCTATTAAGAGCATACCATTTCCTGTTAGAAAATGAGAGGGTGGGCAACATGGAAAAAGCATTATTAGATGATGATATTCCCCTCTATTTAGAGTATGTAAAAGCTTCTGGTGCCTCTTCTCTTCATTTCCTTCAAAACATCTATGCACCACAGCATCCAACTGTGCAACCTATCAGTATTGCCCTCATGATGTGTGACCAACTTCTCTCTTCAGATGGTGCTGCCCGTGTACACGGAGGAGGCTTTGCAGGAACTGTTCAAGTATATGTCCCTGTAGCCCTTAGCTCTAAATTTACTGAAAAAGCACGAGATGTGTTTGGAGAAGATAGTGTAACTCTCCTCACCATTAGAAGTGTCCCCACCTGTCGAGTCGATAATTTTTAGTAAGGGGTGGTAATTTTATCTACTATCGCTAACACCTCTTCAATCTTTTTATCAACATCCTCTCCATGTTCTAAAGAGTCCCTTACACAGCTAGTGAGATGGGCATGAAGAACTTTATTATTAGTTTTCTTTAGAATAGCAATAGTTGAGAGGAGTTGATGAGAAACATCAACACAGTAGCGGTCTTCTTCCACCATCCTCATAATGCCCTCAATCTGTCCTTTTGCGGTTTTAAGGGCAGTAAGAACCATGGTATGATCTGCTTTCATCCCTCTACTCCTCTATAGTTTTGATTGAAGTTACTTTGTAGCCAGCTTCAACAATCTTTTCTGTTACTTCATTATCACTTATTTGATGTGTTGAAGTTACTACTGCATTCTTCTTTTCAAGATTGACACTCACAGTTAATCCTTCAATTGATTCAAGTCCTTTCTTTACGTGGTTCACACAATTGTTACACATCATCCCTTCAATACTAATTTCTTTTGAATACATTGTTGTATCCTCCTTATGGCGATTATATCGATAATTTTTAAGTCTTAATGCATTTGTTACAACAAACAGAGAAGAAATACTCATAGCAAACGCAGCAAACATCGGTGAGAGGGAGAGGGCAAACGGGCCATAGAGCAAGCCTGCTGCGAGAGGAATTCCTAAGACGTTATAAAAGAGGGCCCAAAAGAGGTTTTGTTTTATCACACGAAGGACATGAGTAGACATATCAATAGCAATAAGAACATCCATTACATCATCTTTTAATAAGACAATATCCCCTGACTCAATTGCTATATCACTCGCTCCATGTATAGCAATACCGACATCACTACGCATTAGGGAAGGGGCATCATTAATACCATCTCCTATAAAGGCAACTTTCTTTCCCTTCTCTTGTAATTCTCTTATAATCTTCTCTTTTCCATCGGGCAGTACCCTTGCATAATAGGTATCAAAACCAACTTCCTTCGCAATACTTTTTACACTTATAGGTGAGTCTCCTGAAAGGAGAATTACTTCATACCCTTTGGAAGTAAGGGCTCTTACTGCCTCTTTTGAACTCTCTTTAATCGTATCGCTAATAACAATAGAGCCTATGTAGATGTTACTCTTTGCAAAGTGGACAACGATGTTGCCCCCCTCTTCCTTTCTCTTTACATGAGGGGGAATCTTTACACCAAAACTTTCTAAGAATATATCACTGCCACCAAGCACTTCTACGTTATCTATTTTTCCTTGTATTCCATTACCGATAATAGTTTTACTATCACTATATTCAAGAGTTTCAATCTTATTTTTTTCACCCCAAGCTACAATTGCTTTTGCAATAGGATGTTCGCTTCTTTTTTCAAGAGAATAAGAGAGGGCTAAAAAGTCTTTTTCACTCATAGACTCTGAGGGGAGAAGTTCTTTCACACTCAATTTTCCTGTAGTAATTGTTCCTGTTTTATCAAACACAATTGTGTCAACTTTACTTAACCCTTGAATTGCCCTGGAATGGCGAACTAAGATTCCAAGCTCACTCATCTTCCCTAGCCCCACCATAATTGCTGTGGGAGTCGCTAGACCTAATGCACAAGGGCAACTTATTACAAGGACAGCTATCCCAAAGGAGAGGGAAAAAGGAAATGAGCCAGAGATGATAAACCACGTAACAGTGGTGATAATAGAAAGGGCTATAACAATAGGGACAAAATAGGCACTAATTGCATCTGCTAGGTGAGCAATAGGGGCTTTAGAGCCACTCGCTTGCTCTACGAGGGTAATAATATTACTAAAAGTAGTATCACCTCCCACTTTTGTCGCCTCTATTTCAACATATCCATTTGTATTAACAGTTGTTGCAAACACCTCATCCCCTACCCCTTTCTCCACAGGGAGAGACTCTCCTGTTAAGCTCGAGGCATCTACAGAAGAATTTCCTTTCACAATAATTCCATCGACAGGAAATCTTGAACCAGGGCGAACAATAATGATGTCTTTAACTTTTACGAGGGATGATGAAATGGTCTCTTCTTTACCATCTCTAAGGACTACAGCGGTCTCCGGGGTGAGGTTTAATAGTTTTTCTATCGCTTCACTTGTCCTCCCTTTAGCAAGAAACTCAAGGTATTTTCCAACAAGGACTAGGGTGAGAATCATCCCAGCTGATTCAAAGTAGAGGGAATGGCGAAGGTGCATAATAGCAACATTATCTCTACTATAAAGGGCACCAACTATACTAAAAATATTAATAATTCCATAAACAAATGCTGCCATAGAAC
>SABI01000030.1 GCA_009929055.1 Spirochaetia bacterium
GAAGATGTAGTTGGAGTTAAAGTAAGTGGTGGAGTTGGCTATCAAAAGGGTCAATTAAACTTATTAACTACAAAGCAAGATAGCCTTGCTGGAAATATAAATGTAGACCTTGCCCTTGCCAATGACCAAAAGACAACCATTAATTTTTCAACAGGGAATCTTAATTATTATCTTGATGATAAAGATTTTACCCTTTCTCCTTCTTTAGGCCTCTCTCATATCTTCATCAAAGATGATAATGGAGAATTGTTAGAAAGTTTAAATACTGCTAAGAGTACTCTTCAAATTGAATATTCCTACAGAATGAATGAATCTAATTTTGTTACTTCCATTTACAATAAGCTTATTGATATTATTGGTGTTGAAAAAAATCTTATTTCAAATGAAAAAGATATTATCACCCTTCAGACTATTATGGATAACACATTGACTCTTGGAACCTATTCTAAAGAGAGTGTGAAATATGCTTCTTATGAACTGCAGATGAAAAATTATCAGAGGGCGAAAGAGAACTATGAAAAACAGCTAGTAATCCTTACTAAGCAATTCAATCAAATTACTAACCAAGAATATAGTGCAGTAGATGCTGTAGAGATTCCTTCTCTCTCCTTTAGCCCATTAAGTATGGGTAATAGTGAAGTAATCCTTTCTTCTTTAGAACTAGAAATAGCAAATGAACAACTAAATCTCTATAATAGAAGAAGTGTAAAAAGTAGTGGTGGAATGAGTGTTCCCTCTTTTACTCTTTCGGGAAATGCTGGGCTCGATTATATTCATACGACTAGTGACAATATAGATTATTCAATTGAGGCAAGTGGTACTTATAATGGCCCTTCAATTGCCCTAGGGACGAGTGTTAAACTAAATATAGATTCAACTAGTGTTACTCCTACAATTTCTGTAAGTGGATCTTGGTCAAATAATACAACAAGTAAAACTGTTTCTCTTGAGAAATCTTCTCTATCAAATACAATTACGACCAAAGAACTTGAGTATGCTCAAACATTGCTCGATTACCAAATAGCTTCTCAATCTTTATCTAATGATATAATGAATTACCAAAATGAAGTGAGTGAATTCTTTCAAAGTAAGGAATATAACAATCAAGTATTAGAGACCCAAATTAGTGCATATGAACTTGGACTCTCTAAAGAAAGTGATGTGTTTAATGCAAGGGTAAGTATTGCCCTTGATGAAAAGCAAGAGCAGCTACTTGCTTTAAAAGGGCGAGTATTAGCTGAAAAAATCAAGACTACACAGTTTTAACCATTAAGGGAGCATTATATATGGCAAATTTATCTAATAAAGAAAAAGCACATGATACAAAAGTGTTAACTACAGAAGAAAGACTAAAATTAAATCTATTGAAAAGAAAACGAAAATTAGTACGAAAAAGAATCATTACCCTAGTGATATGGCTAATTATCATAGCTTTAGTTGCATTCACTGTTGTCGTGTACCAGAAAGATGGAAGATGGTGGTGGAAACCTGTTGTAACAGAAGATAGTGCTGCTGGGATTCTTAAAGAAGTAACAGTTGAGGAACTCACAATTACTCAAACTATTGACCTTAGTGGGATTGTAGAACCAAACGACATTCAAAGAGTTGTCTTTCGTAGTACTGGCGCTGTAAATGGGGTCTTTGTAAAAGAGGGTGACATTGTAAAAAAAGGTGATCTTCTTGCTACTATTGATGATACTTCCCAACAATATGAAATAGCTAATATTTCTAATATGATAAAATCGGCAAAGCTTGAAGGATCAGTTAGCCAAATAGAATTATATGAAATGCAACTAAAGATAAGGCAAAATTTATTAGATTATACTCGTGTATTTGCTAATTTTGATGGTGTGGTAGCTACCCTTTCGTTAGATGAAGGAGATTATGCTGAAGCTGGAGCTGTTGTAATGATTATTGTTGATACTACTAAATTAAAAGCCACAGTTGAAATTGATGAAATAGATATGCAATCGGTCACTCAAGGAATGTCTGCTGAATTAGATTTTGATGCTATCCCAGAAGAAAAAGTTGAAGCAATTGTAAATTACATCCCTTTACTAGGACGAACTACAAGTCAAGGAATTGGGGTTAAAGATGTTGAACTTATTATTGATAATCCTCCAATGGGAATTTCTCCTGGCTATACCTTTGCTGGAACCCTCTCTGCAAGTGAAGAAAAAGTTGCTCTTGTTATCCCATCTATTGCTATCACCACCAATACAGCAGGGGTAAGTAGTGTAAGAAAGAAAGGAACTGACGGAAATCCTGTAAAGATTAATGTGGGGGTCCGATACCTTGGAGAAGGGATGAGTGAAGTAACTAGTGGTGGATTGAAAAAAGGTGATGTTATCTTACTCACAACAACTACTACAACTAATTCTTCTCAGTTAGGCTTTGGAATGCCCCCTGGGCAACGAAGGAATTGAGGTGGTTATTATGAATGAATATGTCATCGAATTATCTGATGTGCGACGTTATTTCACTATGGGAGATTTTATCGTAAAAGCCCTTGATGGAGTTACGTTGAATATTGAAAGAGGTTCTTTTACAGCAATTACAGGTCCTTCAGGATCAGGAAAATCTACCCTCATGAACTTGATTGGGTGTCTCGATACCCCATCAGATGGATATATCCACATTGATGGAGAACTTACCATGGGGATGAATGAGAAAGAACTTGCCTATGTAAGAAATGAAAAAGTAGGATTTGTGTTTCAACAATTTAACTTACTAGGGAAGGTAAATGCCCTCGATAATGTAATGACTCCCCTCCTTTATAGTGGAATTGGGGCAAGAGAGAGAAAAGAATTGGCTAAAATTGCATTAGAAAGAGTAGGGCTTGCTGATAGGATGAAGCACAGACCAAATGAACTTAGTGGTGGCCAAAAACAACGAGTTGCTATAGCTAGGGCTCTTGTAAACAACCCTTCTATTTTGTTAGCAGATGAACCTACTGGGGCCCTCGACTCTCAAACAGGGAGACAAATATTAGAACTCTTTGAAGAACTTCATAGTGAAGGGCGAACTGTCATATTAGTTACCCATGATGCAGAAATTGCTTCTCATGCTAAAAGACAAATTAGAGTGAGAGATGGAAAGGTGGGTGAATAGATGGTATGGGAAAACATTAAACTTGCATTAAAAGATATGGTCACAAGTAAGATGAGAACTCTTCTTTCTCTTTTAGGAATTGTTATAGGAGTAGCTTCTGTTATTGCTATTTTAACTCTTGGACAAAGTGCCACCAAAAGTATTACTCAAAGTATTGTAGAAGGTGGACTTGAAATGGTAACCATCTTCCCTAGTCGAACAAGTAAAAAGGCGAGTGAATTTACTGAAGACTTTGGTAATAATCTACAAAAACAAATTGCCGATATTGAAATTGTCCTACCTGTAAATTCTAGTTCAGCAAACATTAGATATGGGCAGCAGATGATAACTGGTTCTGTTAGTGGTGTCCTCTCTTCATACGCTAGTGTTCTTGATTATAATAGTGCTGAAGGGGCGTTTTTCTCCCTTTCTGATAACTTATTAGCAAGACAGGTCGTAGTATTAGGTGCTGAAATTGCAGAAGAACTATTTCCTGATGGTGAAGCTCTTGGTAAATATATCTCAATTTTTAGAAATCAGGCAAAAAGTTATGTAGTTGTTGGGGTGATGGAGGAAAAAGAGAGCTCTTTCAACCTCTCTTATAACAGTAGTGTCTTTATTCCTTACAATACCTACGTTCAAAGATTCATTAAACCCACTAATGTTGGCTCTTACGTAGTACGTGTTTCTGAAGGAGCTGATGCCCTTGAAGTGTCAGACTCGATAAGTGCCTATTTAGATAATACTGTAGGGTCAGATGCTTATAGAATCTTCTCTCCAGCCTCCCTTGCTGAGATGGCTGAATCAATTACAGGAACATTTTCATCATTCCTTGCTGCTATTGCTGCAATTTCTCTCTTAGTTGGGGGCATTGGAATTATGAATATCATGCTCGTGACAGTTGCAGAGAGGACAAAGGAGATCGGGATTAGAAAAGCTCTTGGAGCTTCTCCTACAACCATAATGGGGCAGTTCATTACAGAAGCTATCGTTCTTACCCTTACTGGAGGAATAATTGGAATTGGGTTAGGAACTCTTCTTAGCTACGTTGTTGCAAATGCTGTTGACTGGCAATTATTTATCTCATATTCCTCATTTGTCTACGCAGCTGGATTTTCTACTCTTGTCGGTGTCTTCTTTGGATGGTATCCTGCTTTTAAAGCATCAAAACTAGATCCAATAGAGGCACTAAATTATGAGTAGAACAAGAAGAGTGAAGTTTATCGAAGGAAAAGAGCAAATGGTTATTATGCTAAGTCTCTTTTTCTTATTTCTCCTTCTCTCTACGTTGGTTCTATTTCTTGCCCAATTATTTATAGATCGTGAAACCACCTTGATGCAATTTGAAGCAGAGAGGGGTTTTGCGAGTTCAACTCTATTACTTTTACAAGAAGAGCATTCTAAAGCACTAGAGGCGATGGGAGATGCTAATGTAAAAGGAATTGGAGTCTATTCAAATAATGGTCGCCTCAGGCTCGGCCTTGGCTCTGTTCCAAACATCATTCCCCTCGATAAATTTAATGTAATGTGGAGGAATGGGAGTGACACGCAGTATATAAACGGAATGGCTAGCTATAACAAAGAGACTGGGATGATTGAGTATGTTCGTTATAGTAGATTTACTATTGAAATGGAGACAGGAGATTTGATGTTGGATGAAGAGGGATATCTTCCCTCTCCCCTCACATTTCCCGATGTCCTATATGTTTTGTTTGATGGACAGGAGTACTACAATAAAGTAATGAACGTTCGTTTCATTAGTGGAGTCTCTATCCTTTCTTTATTAGTTCTTCTTATTCTTATTTTCAATGTGTATCAAAATAATAGAAAATACCGAGAAAAATTAGCCAAACAAGAACATCTAGTTAACCTTGGAGAAGCTGCAAGGACCCTAGCTCATGAAATAAAAAATCCCCTTAGTGCAATTGCCCTTCAAATAGCAATTTTGAAAAAAACACTCCCTCCAGAAGCTAAAAGTGGCCTCAGCCTTATAGACCAGGAGTCTTATCGTCTTACAGCCCTCACAGACAGAATATCTGACTTCCTAAGAAACCCAGTTGGAGATCCTAAGCCGATAGAAATCAGAGAATTGATTGAAAGTTTGACAAAGCGTTTTGACACCCCCATAGAGATAGTGTCAACTTCTTTAGAAAAAGCATATATTTCAATAGACCCCTATAGAGCTCGTTCTATTTTTGAGAATTTATTAAAGAATGCTATAGAAAGTAGTAGTGAAGGAGATCCTAAAGTAACAGTAGAGATTACTAAAGGGAAAAAGAAACAGTGCCATATCTTTATTCACGATAAAGGGGATGGAATAGATGAAGCCTCCTTTGAGAAGATTTTTGACCCTTTCTATACCACAAAAGTTCATGGCTCTGGAATAGGGCTCTCTATTAGCCGACAATTTGTTCGAGCTCGTAATGGAGATTTGAAAATATATAATCGGGAAGATAAAGGTGTTACTGTAGAAGTAATCCTCCCCCTCATTCATACCTAGGAGATAGTAATTGAGAATTTTAGTAGTTGATGATGAAATAAATATTCGAAATCTCATATGTACCTATTTAGAATTAGAAGATTTTCAAAGCGATGCAGCAGAAAATGGCCTCTCTGCTCAACGATTTCTTACCCAAGAAGCATACGATGCAGTCCTTCTCGACTTAAAAATGCCAGGGATGAATGGTCTTGAACTCCTTAAATGGATTCGCCATGAAGGCTTTCGTATGCCTGTTATTATGATAAGTGCCCATGGTGAAATCCCCGATGCAGTTGCTGCCCTAAAAGAAGGGGCTCAAGATTATGTGACAAAACCTTTTGATATAGAAGAACTCACTATACGCTTAAGAAGTTTAATTGAGACATACCAATTACGAACAACTATTGAAACAAGGGTTGCAGGGCAGGAGGAGAATCAACTTCTTGTTGGCTCTAGTAAGGCTATCACTCATATACGAAATGTGATTGATAAAATCTCTCATTCAGAAGTAACAGTTCTTATCACGGGGGAAAGTGGAACTGGAAAAGAAGTTGTTGCTCGTCAAATCCACATGAGTGGGGAACATCCCAACTCTCCTTTTGTTGCAGTAAATATTGGAGGAGTCCCTGGGAACCTTCTAGAGAGTGAATTGTTTGGATATGAGAAGGGGGCTTTTACTGGGGCGAACTCAAGAAAGAATGGAATGTTTGAACTCGCTAGTGGTGGAACTCTATTTCTCGATGAAATAGGGGATATGCCAATGGAATTACAAGTGAAGTTATTACGAGTCCTTCAAGAGAGAAAAATGACTCGCTTAGGTGGAACTCAACCAATTCCTATTAATGCTCGAATCATTGCAGCCACCAACAGAGTATTAGAAGAGAGGGTAAGAGAAGGTCTTTTTAGAGAAGATTTATTTTATCGACTTAATGTAGTGCGAATAGCTATTCCCCCTTTGAGAGAACGAAGGGAAGATATTCCCCTTCTATCAGCAGATATTGTAAAGAAACTTAACAAGAAAATGGGGCTATCGATTAAAGGATTATCTTTAGAAGTTCTTACTTCCCTAAAAGAACATCCCTTTTATGGAAACGTGAGGGAGTTGGAGAATATATTAGAGAGAGCAATGATTTTTTCAGTCACTAGTACCCTTCAAATTGAAGATGTTACCCTTACAGGAACGGCCTTACACGGAACACAACAGACAACAGGGGAACAAAATTTTGATAATAACAACGAGATTAAAAACCTAAAAGAGTTAGAAGAGGAGGCTATAATTCGCTCCCTCCATAGGTGGGAAGGAAACCGAACTAAAGCAGCCCTAGAGCTAGGAATTTCTCGTAGAACCCTCATTAATAAAATTAGTGAATATCATTTAGATTTATAAATACCAATATTCTTTTATTGACCAAGATAGGAACACTCCTTACACTAAAACAATAGAAATTTAGGAGTGAATAGGATGAATGATTTACCTCGTTGGGACTTAGCATCAATTTATACAGATATCGATAGCAACGAATTTAGAAATGATATGAAAAGTATCGTGGCTCATAGTGAAGATATTGCCAATCTTCTTGACAACAGGGATAAAAAAACCCTCTTTGTCGATCTTCTAATACAGATTATTACTTCCTATGAAGTGATGCTTGATACATTCGAAACACTAAACGCTTTTACACAAGCTCTTTTAACAGTCGATACTACCGATAAAAAAGCAATGCAAGGGGTTCATGATGTCTCTGAAATTGGATTACTAGTTCACTCTAATCATGTGAAATTTGTCTCTTTCCTTGCCGACAATAAAGATGAAGTGTATGCCTCTATTAAAGACCATCCATATCTTAATCAATATCATTATGTGTTAACTGAACTCATTAATGAGAAATTACATATGATGAGTTTTGCTGAAGAAGCTTTAGCAGCGGACTTGGTTCGTAGTGGAGCAGAAGCCTTTTCTCGTCTCCATGAAGCAATTACTTCTACAAGTAGCATCGTAGTAGATCAAAAGAGTGGGGAAAAAAAGAGTGCGAATGAACTAAGAGCCCTTGCTTTTCACGAAGAGAGAGAAGTAAGAAAAGAAGCGTACTACAACGAACTAGAACTCTGGAAAAGCCAAGAGACTCCCCTCTCTTATGCCCTTAATGGGGTGAAAGGGGCAGCAATCTCTCTCTATACCAAAAGAAATTATACTGATCCTTTAGAAAATGCCCTTATTCAATCGAGAATTGATAGGGGGACACTTGACGCAATGATTTGTGCAATAGAGGACAACCTATCAGTATTTCACCGTTACTTTAGGGCAAAAGCCCATCACCTTGGCCTTGAAGTCCTCTCTTTTTATGATTTATTTGCTCCGATAGGAAGTGTTGATACCACTTTCTCGTTTTCTGATGCCTCTCGTATTATTACGAAAGAATTCTCTTCTTTTCATCCAGCAATGGGTGCATTTGCAAAGAGTGCATTTGCTAATAATTGGATAGATGCCCCTTCAGTTTATGGTAAAGTTGGTGGAGCATACTGCACCTCGTTTCCATTAAGAAAAGAGACTCGCATCTTATGTAATTATGATGGGAGTTTTGATGCAGTTTCAACAGTTGCCCATGAATTAGGGCATGCCTACCACGATTATATCACAAAAGATGAGAGTGCCCTATTAAGGCATTATCCTATGACCCTTGCTGAGACAGCCTCAATATTTAGTCAGTTTATTGTCTTTAAGGGATTATTAGAAAAAAGTAGTAAAAATGAGAGCATTGCTTTAATAGAAGGATTTATACAAGATGCTTCTCAAACATGCCTTGATATCTTAAGTCGTTTCTATTTTGAAAGAGAAGTATTTGAGAGAAGGGCTATGGGAGAATTAAGTGGAGAAGAGTTTTGTGAAATTATGAAGGATTCTCAATTAAAAACGTATCAAGATGCCCTTAATAGTGATGAATTACACCCCTATATGTGGGCTGTAAAGGGGCACTATTATAGTGTAGATCTTCCATTTTATAACTTCCCTTATGCTTTCGGACAGTTATTTTCCCTTGGCTTATATACTGAGTATGAAAAACATAAAGAAGGTTTTAGTGAAAAGTTTGATGCCTTGTTAAATTATACTGGAAAAGATGAAGCTGCAAAGGTCACCCTATCAGCTTCTTGTGATATTACGACAGATAAATTTTGGACCGAGAGTATTGGGGTAATTAGGAGTTATGTAGACCAATTTTGTTCCCTTGTAGGATATGAAGGATGAAAGAAAACTTAGTCTCTTTAACAATTGAAAAAGTGGTCGCAAAAGGGGAAGGGTTAGCAAGGGAAGGAAATAAGATTTGGTTTGTCCCCTTTACCCTCGCCCACGAAAAAGTTCTCGCTACAGCCATCACTATTAAAAAACAATTTATTAGAGGAGAATTGGTAGAGATTATAGAGGCATCTGTTGATAGAGTTGACCCTTTTTGCCCCTATTATGGGGTGTGTGGAGGATGTGATTTTCAACATGTCTCTTATCCAAAAGAGGTGAAGATAAAAGAAGAGATTATTGTTGAGAACCTTAAAAGAATTGGTAATATTGAACTCAATCAGGAACATCTACTTCCTTCTATTACAGGAAATAATCTAGGCTATAGGGCAAGGGTTCGTTTTAGTGTAGACCAAAAAGAGGGTAAAATAGGGTTTCTAGCAAGAAGTTCACATGATGTAGTTGATATTACATCGTGTCCTTTATTGACTCCTTCATTAAATGAATTGTTATCAGTTAAACGAAATATTTTACTTGATATGGCTAAAGAGATTGACCCTTTCAAAAGTCATCCGTTCCTTAATATTCCTGCTTTTGAAGGAGATTATGGAGAGGTAACCTTAGATGAAAATGAAGTAAAAGTCTCTCTACTATCTACACAGCTTTTTGTTAATGCCCATCTCTTTTTCCAATCAAATAAAGAGATGTTAACGAAGATGGCTCATGTGGTAAAAGATTGGTGTATAGGGGAGACAATTGTTGATTTATATAGTGGAATAGGAACCTTTGCGAGTGTTATTGAGGGGGATAATAAGAGAGTCTTTGCTGTAGAGCGGGATAAAAAGTGTCTTTCTTTAGCCCTTAAGCATCTCAAGTTTACTACTTTTATTACACAAGATGCCTCTTCTTGGATAGCGTCACTCAAGAAAGCTAAGATAGATACCCTTATAGTTGATCCTCCGAGGACAGGGCTAGAATCTTCTATGATAAAAGATATAGATAGGATGAATCCAACTCACTTTATCTATATTTCTTGTGATAGTGCTACCTTCAGTAGAGATGCTGCCTTATTGAAAAAAGTGGGGTACATAATAGATAAGTTTATCTTTGTTGATATGTATCCCCACACTTCTCATACTGAAACGATGGCTCTTTTTAAGAGATGTTAATTCTTTTTATAGACTCTAGGAGAGGGAGTTTTTACAACAAAAAATTCAGTTGTTTCATCACTCTCATTTCTAATTTTCATATACGTATGGTAGGGAACATTCACAATTGACCCTCTTGGATATGTATGAGGTTCTTGGTCATTAAGTTCTAATGTAAGTGTCCCTCGAGCAATTATCATATGAACGTGAGAGTCTGCATAGTGAGATGGGACAGATTCTCCAGTAGGTAAGACCATGTGGTTTATCATCACCACATCATCATCTACAATTTTTTCAATGTGTTTTTCATTATTAGTAGCATAGGTATATAATTTTTCTAACATTTCATCTCCTTTTTATTGTGTCGTAAAGATAATATACTCATAACTGTTGGGTTTGAAAAGTGAGCTATACTATAGTACACTCATCCAAGGTGACAATTGGGAGAAATATGGAATCAAAAGATAATAATATAAAAAAAGTGTATATCTATATTGCCTTGGGAGCTCTACTGCTCCTTGCTTTTCTTGCAATGGACAAAGTGGTCTCAGTCCTTTCTTTCATAATTGGAGTAACTTCTCCATTTTTAGTTGGGATAATAGTTGCTTCGTTAGTTAATGTTCCCCTTAAATATATTGAACATAAGATCTTTACTAAGGGTTCAAAAGGGTTTAGGCGAATTATTTCACTTATTACGACCCTTTTTGTTGTTATCCTTATCCTTACAGCCCTCCTTTTTATCGTTATTCCTCAGCTGAGTAGTGCTTTTAGTAAAGTTGTAGTAAAACTTCCTCCCTTAATAGAAAAGTGGACTGATGAACTCTCTTCATTCAGTTTCAGTCTCCCTTCTTGGCTCTCTTTTATCGATATAGATTTAGCTTCTATTGAAGGGAATGTTATAAATACAATAAAGTCATGGGGCTCTATTGTGGTTAATTCGAGTGTAGCTATTGCTCAAACTCTCGTTCAATCAGTTATCACCATCTCTCTTGCCCTTGTGTTTGCAATTTATATGTTGTTAAAAAAAGAGACTCTTTTTAGGCACCTTCAATCTCTGATAAAAGCATATACATCAGAGTATCAATTTAAAAAAATTATCCATACTGGGCAGATTGTGAATCATACATTTTCTAAGTTCATTTCAACTACTGCTCTAGAAGCCCTCATCTTAGGGGGGATGTTTCTTATTACGATGCTCATCTTCAGACTTCCTTATCCCTTCTTAATTGCATCAATTGTATCTGTTGCAGCATTTATCCCTATTGTTGGGGCATTCGTTGCTGCCTTTGTTGGAATTCTATTAATGCTTGTTAATGTTCCTATAGATGCCCTGTGGTTTCTTATTCTCTTTCTCGTGTTACAACAAATTGAAGGAAACATTATTTACCCCAGAGTGGTAGGGGACTCTTTAGGGCTACCAGGAATTTGGGTACTATTTTCAGTATTAGTTGGAGGAAGTTTATTCGGTATCGTAGGTATTTTCTTGGGTGTTCCTTTTGCAGCCATTGCGTATGCCCTTATACGAGAAGAGGTAAAAAAACGTCTTGAAGAACAAACATCGTAAAAAACTAATGGATACTAAATAAAGGAATATAGATGAATTGGCATAATTTAAGTTCAGATGAAGTTTTACATATTCTCAATGTGAATAATAAACGAGGGTTGAATCTTGATCAAATCTCTCAAAGAAAGAAGCAGTATGGGGAAAATGAACTTACCGAAGAGAAGAGCAAGTCCTTATTACGAAGATTCTTTCACCAATTCAAAGATATAACGATTATTATACTCATTATTGCGGCTTTTGTTTCATTGGTAATTGCCCTTATTGAGAAAGAGGCTACCGATTTTGCTGAACCAGTACTAATTTTAGTTATTGTTATCCTTAATGCGGTGATGGGATTAGTTCAAGAACAAAAGGCTCAAAAAGCTCTTGATGCCCTTAAACAATTATCCTCTCCCCATGTAATGGTCAAACGTGATAATAGAGAATTCCTTATTGAATCACATGAGATTGTCCCTGGAGATATCTTCTTTTTTGAAGCAGGCACCCTTATCCCTTGTGATGCACGCCTTATTATGTGTGAATCAGTATTGGTAGATGAATCTCCCCTCACAGGAGAGTCTGTTCCAGTAGAGAAGGATGAACATCTGATAATAG
This sequence comes from Spirochaetia bacterium, assembly GCA_009929055.1. Taxonomy (GTDB): domain Bacteria; phylum Spirochaetota; class Spirochaetia; order Sphaerochaetales; family Sphaerochaetaceae; genus SABI01. The sequence continues at coordinate 12,105 of SABI01000030.1, forward strand.
AAGCAACAGCACCTCTTGGAGATAGGAAGAATATGGTCTATTCAGGATGCGCTGTTGTTCATGGGAGAGGAACTGCAGTAGCTACCCAAATTGGAATGCACACCGAAATAGGACTCATTGCATCCCTCCTCCATAGTACAAAAGAGACGAAAACACCTTTACAACATACCCTCTCTTCATTAGGGAAAGTTCTTGCTTTTAGTGCAATCCTTACTGTAATCGTAATCTTTATCATAGGGTCGATGAATAAAATTCCATTTACAGAAATGTTGATGATTGCCGTCTCCTTGGCTGTTTCTGCTATTCCGGAGGGCCTTCCTGCAATTGTGACGATTGTGTTAAGTCTTGGAGTAGTACGTATGGCGAAAAAGAATGCCATCATCCGTAATCTTTCGGCAGTTGAAACTCTTGGGAGAGCCTCAATTATTTGTTCTGATAAAACAGGAACTCTTACTCAAAATAAGATGAGTGTAACAACTCTCTATATTGATGGAGATAAAGAACTTTCATTAAGTGAGGAGGTAGAGGGAGAAAAAGGATTACAGCTTTTAAAATTTGCTACACTATGTTGTGATGCGACTGTTTCCATAGATCAAGATATTCTCAAAACCTATGGTGACCCTACCGAGATTGCTATAGTCATGGCGTGTTTTAAAAAGGGAATCTATAAAAAAGATCTAGAAAAGAAGTATAACAGGGTAGGGGAGATTCCTTTTGATTCAAGAAGAAAACTAATGAGCACTATCCATACAGATGGAGATAAAAAACTCGTTATAGTAAAAGGTGCACTCGACTCCCTTCTTCCTCGTCTCATAGAGGGAGATTCAGAAAAAGCTCTCACCTTTAATACTCTTATGGGAAGCAAAGCTCTAAGAGTTCTTGCAGTTGCCTACCGTTATATTGAAGAAGAGATTGAATATGATAGTGAACATATAGAAACAGAACTTCATTTTCTGGGTCTTATCGGGATGATAGATCCTCCTCGTAAGGAGGTTTTCGATGCTGTAGCAACCTGTAAAAGTGCTGGGATTAGACCTGTGATGATCACAGGGGACCACTTAGTTACAGCTAAAGCGATAGCAAGTGAGTTAAAAATATTAGAAGGTGGTGCTACTGTATTAACAGGAGAGGACTTAAAGAAACTTGATGATGTAGATCTTACTAAAAAGGTAACAGAGGTCTCAGTATATGCAAGGGTTTCACCTGAAGATAAAATTAGAATTATTAGGGCATGGCAAAGAAATAATCACATTGTAGCGATGACAGGAGATGGAGTGAATGATGCCCCTGCCTTAAAGAGTGCCGATATTGGATGTGCTATGGGTATTAGTGGAACTGATGTAGCTAAGCAAGCAAGCGATATGACATTAAGTGATGACAATTTTGCTACTATTGTTGAGGCAATTAAAGAAGGAAGGGTGATGTATGATAATATTAAAAAAGCAGTCTTCTTCCTTATTGGAACTAACATTGGTGAGCTAATTGCAGTATTTGCTGCGATGTTACTTTTTCATGTTTCTCCGTTTATTTCATTGCAACTGTTGATGATTAATTTAGTCACCGATAGCTTCCCTGCTGTTGCCCTTGGAATGGAAAAGGGCGACGATGATGTAATGAGGCGAACACCTCTTAAAAAAGGGGAGTCCCTCTTTGCCCATCATGGTGCCCTTAAAGTCATTGCTATGGGAATCATGTTTGCCCTCTTAACCCTGGTTGCTTTTACCATTGGCCGATCCGTCTCTCTTTCTCATGGGAGAACGATGGCGTTCTTCGTTTTGTCCATTTCTCAAGTTTTTCACGCTTTTCCTATGAGAAGCCACTCTTCTCTCTTTTCTATTGGCCCTTTTAGTAATAGTTCCCTCAATAAAGCTGCCCTTACTTCCCTCTCAATTATAGCAATTATTACCTTTATCTCTCCCCTCACAAGAGCCTTTGGGATGATTAGACTCCCTGTAAGTTACTATTTTATTGCTTTGGCCTTAGCCTCTATTCCTCTATTTGTTATGGAAATGAGTAAGGTGATAGTGAAGAATATGGGTAAGTCATGAATTCTAATGCAATAAAAAGATATGTATTGAACAATAAGAAAACTATTATTAATTATAGTATTGTATTGATTCTCTTTATTGTCCTTACCCTTTTTATTGTAAAAAATGGGAAGAATACAGTTTCTAGCCTTATTGATTATTCGAGAGACCATATTATTATAGTCACATCAATTCTTTTCTTTTTGTTTGCATTAAAGTCAGTTTCATTTGGTCTCCCCTATGCCCTTTTATTTGCAACTGTAGGGGCTATTTATCCCCTTTTTATGGCTTTTATTGTCAATTTAATAGGAATTTATATTAATATTCAAATACCATATTTTATAGGAAGGAGAAAGGGTGAAGCTTTTGTCTTGTACACTCAAGAAAAATTTCCTTTTATTAAAAAGTTGTATGCTGTTAGTGCAAAAAGTCAATTCTTCTTTACCTTTATTATAAAAATCATTGGGAAAATTCCTCACGAAATAACTAATCTATTTCTTGGGGCGTTAAAAATTCCTTACCATTCTTATGTAGTTGCTTCCCTTTTAGCCTTATCTCCAACGATGGTGAGTATCACTCTTTTGGCTAAAAACTACGATGACCCATCGAGCCCCATCTTTATTATCTCCTTGTCTATCTTTTTGCTCATGCCAATCATCTCTTTTATCCTCTATTTTAGGAATCGAGATTCCAATAAGAATTGAAAAAGGATATACTGCTAGAAGCATTATATTAGGGGTGTGAAGATGTCATTTTTAGACGATATTGGTATATGGATCTATTTTATTATCTTCTTTGGAAAAATATTAGAAGTTACCGTTTCTACACTTCGAATGGTGTTGATAAATAGAGGAGAGAGGGTAAAAGGGAGTATTTTTGCTTTCTTTGATATCCTTCTTTGGCTTATCATTACAGGGTCTGTCCTCACTGGGTATCAAGAGGATCCTATTAGGGTAGTCGTTTTTGCTTTTGCCTTTGCAGTAGGAAACTATTTAGGTTCTTACTTTGATGAAAAGTTAGCTTTTGGCCTCAGTTCCATAGAAGTAATTATTGATGACCTAGATAAAGCACGCGAATTAGCTTCTCGCATTAGAGATGAAGACTTTGCTGTTACTGTACTAAGTGGAAGTGGAAGAGGTGGAGAGCGAGGTGTCCTTTTACTGCATGTAAAAAGGAAATTTATAAAAAAAGTCATCCTCATTATTAAGAAAATTGAACCTACTGCTTTTTTCGTTGTAAAAGATGCCAAAGCTGTTACTGGTGGCTATTTTAGTAGAAAATAGGAGACTTCTTTCATTGATATAGCATCAAGATTCTCTCTATGATACAATATTTTTATCTCGTGTGGAGGATAAATGATGATTGATGGTTTTGTGAGAGTCGGGCTTGGTGTGCCAAAGGTTAAAGTTGCAGATACTTCTTATAATAGTGAAACAGCTATTGAGATGATTAATGAAGCTGTAACACATGATGTTGCCCTACTTCTTTTTCCAGAATTACATATCACAAGCTACACATGCGGGGACCTTTTTTATCAACATACCCTTCAGCAAGGGGCAAGAGAATCTCTATTACACGTAGTAGAGGCAACAAAAGGGATAGACCTCCTGGTTATTATAGGTTGCCCATTAGTTCATAATGGGAAATTGTATAACTGTGGTGTGGCAATAGAAGATGGGAATATTCTTGCAGTTGTTCCAAAAACTCATCTTCCTAATTATGGTGAATTCTATGAAAAAAGATGGTTTAACGCTGCTCCCTCTACCACTAGTTCTATCACTATCGGGAAGCATATCGTCCCTTTTTCCACAAAAGTGCTATTACAATCTAAAATACATAAAGATGTAATAATTGGTATTGAACTTTGTGAAGACCTATGGGCTCCCCATGCTCCTTCAATAGATTTAGCAAGAAATGGAGCCACTATCATAGTAAATTTATCGGCTAGTAACGATCTTGTAGGTAAAAGAGAATATCGGAGGGCGTTAGTGAATGGGGCATCAGGAAGATATAGTAGTGCTTATCTTTATGCTAATGCAGGCCCTGGTGAGTCAACGACTGATATTGTCTTTTTAGGTCATTCTATGATTAGTGAAAACGGGGTAATGCTCAAAGAATCTACAGG
>SABI01000281.1 GCA_009929055.1 Spirochaetia bacterium
ATTGAGTAGAGAGGATGTTAGGTAAATGAACTCATCTTCTATGAGGTTTCACTCATAGAAGATGGATCGGTGAGAAATTAGCTATCTTACTCAACTGTGAGACGCAGATATTGAGTGAAGCCGTTTGATTTAACTATGAGGAGAGTCTCTCCAGTACTTTCTCCAGCTATAACAGTATCTCCTATTACAGTAACTATTGAGTCGTCCTCTACTGAAAGAGAGTATGTGATATCAAGCACATTTGATGGCCAAAAGTAGAACTTGGGAGTGAACATTCCAAGTGGTTCAATAGTGAGAGCATATTCTGTATAGATCTCTTCAATATTGGGTATTTCTACTATGCCTAGAGCCTCATCACCTATTTCTATCACTTCGAAGCTACGAACGATTAATGACTCATAAAACCAGTAGGAGTAATTCATCTCATTAACAGGGTTATGAATATAGATGGCTAACAATTCACTTCTAAAATTGTTATCATCTTCATCATATACTATTTGGTAATCAACAGTTCCTACTAATGCATTCTCTCTTACTGCTTTATCAAAAGCTATGATTTCTTCTTTGAGTTCAGTTGATATTTCTCTTGCTTCATACGTATATCCAGGTTCTTCATCATCTATATCTTCTGAATATATTTCTTCATCTTCATAGTAATATTCATCATCGAGTAATCCTGTAGCAAGAGCTTCTTCAAGGAGATTAAAGAATGTTTTTACAGGAATTGTGACTCCTTCAATATCATTGGTATGACCGAGTGAGTCAATGTAGTTGATATCCCCTGTATTGTGGGTCTCTTTTACCCATTGGATGACTAAGTCAGCTTGTTCCCTCCAATCAAAATAATCATACCCATCTACGGCCTCTAATAAATCAAATCTAAACTCATAATCTTCATTGTAGCCACTCCACTCTATATCGATGAAGTTCCCATGCAATACTTCAACAGATATATAGTCATACCACCCGTCTGAGGAAATTTCTTCTGAAGAGGCATAATAGATCCCATCTGAGAAGAGGAGATTTTCTATTACCTCTTCTTCAAAATTAAAGTCCATTCCAAAGAAATCAATATTCAATAAAGGAATAGTACTTGATACATCTACTGGCCATCTTCTCTCATTTCTTTCATATGGGAGAGGTGTAAGATCTACTTCAGCATTGCGTACCTCAGTTAATGTTGAAAGAGCAGTTTTCTGCCACTCTCGAAATGGAGTAGTTTCTTCTTCTTTTTGCAAATCAATTATTTGATATGCTCTTCCTACTTCTTTATCCATATTTGAAGTAACTTTTCTTTCTATTTCATTTCTTCTAATCTGAAACTGATAATCAGTTTCCCATATTTCTGGCTCTAGGGAATAGATTCTATTAAACTCACTTTCATATGAGTTCTCTATCTCTCTCTTTTGAGCATCAAAGAGCTCGTTCCACTTTAGCTCTATCTTAGTAATGTAATTATGTGCTCGATGTATCGCTTTCATAAGTTCAACAGGATCGGTGCTATAAGAGCTCTCTTCTATCCTTTGTATCTCTTCTACCCCTTTAGCAAAAAGAGATCCTGTACTAAACACTAGTAAAATCGAAATAAAGAGCGTAACAACAATTCTTTTCATCATAAGCCCCCTTATGTCATATCATTACATAGAAGATATCTCTAAATTTGTAATATATCAATATGAAAATAATGTATTTTAGTGTATTTATGACAGATTAGAGCAGAGAAGTATGATTTAAGAAGAAAATTAGTAAAGAATAGTTAGGAGGACCATTTGAGATTTGACAGAAGTAGGTATCTTTATCTAGTGAGAAGATTCTTTTCTTATCTACTGTATTTTGCTAATCTTCACCATGAGCATTAACTATTTCTTAGTTTTTTTCTCTCAGCATGGATACTTTGCTTTTCCTTTGCTGTATCTTGTACACCAACAGGAACTGGATTTGCAATTACTTTTGCTATGTTCTCATCATCCATTTCAAACACTTCAGCACATACATGTATATATTCACCCAATATAAAAAAGATGTGTGCGAAAACATTAACACTCTTTTTGTAAGATGGGTTAATTACAATTTTTTGTATGCCCTTCTAATATATTAGAAAGGGTAAGTCTCTCATCTGATTCTAAAGATGTCATCCTCCATCATCCTTGTACTAGAAGTTCGATCAACGTGTTGTCACGAAGGAATTCAAATACATCCTTCACTTTGTTCCTTCTTCGTGCGTAGCGCAGCATTGCTACCTGGTTAATGCGATATTTGGAAAACATTATCTCGATTGCAGAGGGATAGTCACCTTTGGAGAGCATCAGGCTCTTATTTGCAAACAGATCAACAATCAGCTTCTCCAGAGGCACCTGATACGACTCGCCGTCTGACTTGGGAGCCTCCGTGACAAGTCGGTCGATGATAATTCCATCATCGGTGCCATACTGTGGAGTAGCTCTTGTGAGAAAGTTAGGCTCCAGTTTGAGTTCCCTCAACTCATTTATGATGTCACAGTCATTCAGATACTATTCTTATATAGTTTGTTTTCGTATTTTTGCACATTATGTGCAATTATGTTAATTCATATTGACTATTACGATAGATTATGACATCATATACAGGTCAGGAAAGAATTGGAGGAGCTATTAATGAAACCGACTTCGGTGAGAATCACTGGTATTACCATACACAACTTCAAGAATGTTATTGACGGTTCGCTGTCTTTCGAGAATATAAGGAAGAATTACAGGGCCAGTATCGTAGGGTTGTATGGACAAAATGGTTCGGGCAAAACTGCATTGATAGATGCCTTGGAATTATTGAAATATGCACTCTGCGGACGCACAATTCCAGAGAAATTTGCAGATTTTATCAACGTTGATTCGGATGTGGCAACGCTCTTATACGATTTTGCTGTTAAAACGCCCGAAGAGACTTCCATGGCGACCTATCAGTTCAGCATAAAATCAGTTTCTGATTCTTCTGAACAAAATGTCGACTCCGTCCCGTCAGGCGAACTTAAGAAACGGGTCTGCGTATTCAACGAACTTCTCAAGTGCCCGATCCTGAGTGAGAAGAAAATCAGGATGGGCAAGCTTGTTGATACGGATACAACAGAATTGTTTCTTCCGAGACCGAAGAAACAGCTTCTGGTTGGAAACAGCAAGCAAATCGATAC
>SABI01000282.1 GCA_009929055.1 Spirochaetia bacterium
GCCGTACGGACATTAACCGGGTGTATTATCTGGCCACCGGTTCTGAACTTTACACCCGGATTTGTGCCGGTTTACACCACAGCGGGCTGATTTTATCCGGCAGTAAAATTGTGCTGGAAAAACCCATTGGCCACGATTTTGCCTCGGCTCAGGCTATTAATGCTGCCGTGGCTGAATATTTTACTGAGTCACAGATTTATCGCATCGATCATTATCTGGGCAAAGAAACGGTGCAGAATTTGTTGGTGCTGCGCTTTGCCAATTCATTGTTTGAACAGCAATGGAACCAGAAATACATTGACCATATTCAGATCACCATTTCCGAATCCTTGGGCGTAGAACAGCGCGCTGGTTTTTATGATCAGGTTGGTGCCATGCGCGATATGTTTCAGAATCATCTGCTGCAACTATTGTGTATGACGGCCATGGAGCCACCGGCCCGGCTTGACCCGGATGCTATTCGTGATGAAAATGTCTTAGGCTTCTCAGTTGATTATATTTCAACTATTCAAGCAAAAAATGATATAGCAGATGAAAAAGTTGAAGCAATAGAAGAATCTACCTTCGATAATTTCTTTGACCCAGGGACAGAAGTTTCATTAACAGTGAAGATTAATAAAATTAATGTTTTTACAAAAGATGGTTCGTTAAACATCTTAGAAGGTGTCCATAACGACATCATTAGGGGTTAGTATGGTAAAAAGTAAACCTAAAAGAGATATGTGGTCAGGAATTACCATCACATTTCTCGTATTATTTACAATTTTCCTTATAATTCCTCTTTTTGGAATTTTACGACAATCTGTAATAGACCCTGAAGAAGGACTCTCTCTTAAACATTTCCTTCGCTTTTTCTCACAAGCCTATTACAGTAGAACTATTCTTAATAGCTTTAAAGTAACAGTAGCAATTACTGTTGTAACCCTCATTATTGGAATTCCGTTTGCTTACTTTTATTCCTTTTATAGACTCAAAGGGGCAAAAATACTCTTTGTAGTAAGTATATTGTGCGTTATGTCTGCCCCTTTTATAGGAGCCTATTCATGGATATTGCTCTTAGGGAGAAGTGGCGTTATTACCCAATTCTTTAAAAATGTTTTAGGTATCCAAATAGGGAGTATCTACGGCTTTGGAGGGATTCTTGTTGTTCAAGCTTTAAAACTCTTTCCACTAGTTTTTATCTACATGAATGGAGCTTTTAAGAATATTGATAGATCTTTAATAGAAGCTTCAGCTAACTTAGGAAGTGTAGGGGTAAATAGATTCTTTAGGGTAATCCTTAATTTATCAATGCCAACAATACTTGCAGCTAGCTTACTTGTATTTATGAGAGCCTTTGCAGACTTCGGTACTCCATTATTAATAGGGGAAGGATACAGAACATTCCCAGTAGAGATTTACAACCAATATCTAGGAGAGAACGGAACAGACTATAACTTTGCAGCAGCAATTAGCGTGATTGCTATTGTTATTACTGCTTTAGTATTCTTTGTTCAAAAATGGGCAACAAGTCATTATCAATTCTCTATTAGTGCATTAACTCCGATAGAAAAGAAAGAACCTAAAGGAATTCGTGGAGTTCTCATGTATCTGTATTGTTACCTTCTTGTAGCAATAGCCTTCGTTCCTCAGTTATATGTTATTTATCTCTCCTTTAGAAATAGTGACCAAGCTATATTTAAAGAGGGATACTCCCTAAATAACTATCGTGTTGCCGCTGATAAACTCCTTGGCAGGTCTATTAACAACACCCTTATTCTAGGACTAGGGTCTTTGGTGATTATTATTGTTCTTTCAATTTTGATTGCTTACCTCGTAGTACGACGAAGAAGTGTTCTCAATAACCTTATCGATACTCTCTCTATGATTCCTTATATCATGCCAGGCTCTGTTATCGGTATTGCCCTTGTTATTGCTTTTAGTAGACCGCCTCTCGTATTAACTGGAACTATGGCTATTATGATAATCTCTTTTGTCATTAGAAGGATGCCCTATTCCATCAGGGCTGCAAATGCAACACTTATGCAAATTCCAATAAGCATAGAAGAAGCTTCTATTAGCCTAGGAACGAGTAAACTGAAAACATTTACACACATTACCGTCCCTATGATGTCTAGTGGTATTATATCAGGGGCTATTCTTAGTTGGGTTTCAATAGTAACAGAACTCTCTAGTTCAATTATTCTTTATAACAACAGAACCATTACCCTCACAATGAGTGCATATGTAGCAATATCGAGGGGGAATTATGGACTTGCTTGTGCGTTCTCTGCAGTGTTAACAGCTTTAACAAGTATCTCATTGCTGGTCTATCTCTATATCAGTAAATCTGAAGATATTAAGCTGTAGATGTGAATATAAGCTAAGAGATTTAGCTGTATTATATAGGTTCAGTTCTGAACCTAGAAGATTTTTAAGGAGGACCTTATGAAAAAGGCAAACATGAAAAAGCTTACTCTCTCTTTATTGTGCCTGTTACTCATTGTGGCTATGCCATTAACAGCTGCAGGAAAGGGTGAAGAAGCAAGTGGAGCTTCTGGAATGGGTAAGAACCTAGTACTTTATTCAAGTATGACAGAAAACGACCTTACTAACCTAATTAAAGGATTTGGAGAGATGTATCCTGATGTGAAAGTTGAAGTCGTTAACGGTTCCGCTGGTGAATTAACTGCACGAATCTCTGCTGAGAAATATCGCCCACAAGGAGATTTGATGTGGGGTGGACTTAGTAATAGTGATGGTGATGTGTACAGCGAAATATTTGAACATTGGCTTACTGAATACGAACCACAAATTTATCCTGATTACCAATCAAATAATGGGTTTTATAGCCTTGACCACCTTTCAACAGTTGTGTTTTGTGTAAATACCGACCTTGAAAAAGAATTAGGCCTCAATATTCGAAGTTACAAAGACCTCCTTGATCCTCGATTAAAGGGAAAAATTGTTATGCCAGACCCTAACTCATCATCTTCTGCTTGGAATAACGTCTGTAACATGATGGCCGTCTTTGGCAATGACAGCCCAGAAGTATGGGCCTTTATTGAGAAATTCCTTAATAACGGCGTAATTATTTCAACTTCAAGTTCAGTTGCCTTCAAGAGTGTTCAATCTGGTGAGTATGTTGTTGGTTTAACGTATGAAGATGGAGCTTCAAC
>SABI01000283.1 GCA_009929055.1 Spirochaetia bacterium
GTATCATTATAGCCGCAGTTTGAGTAGCTGACGTTGCTAAATACCTATCAAAGTTTTGTATAACATTTAACGCAGCTTCTCCATGCTTACCATCCTTAACCAAATCCTGATAGATTTCCTGCTCTTTATTCCAATCATATCTAGAACTAAACCCAGATAGCCTATCAGCAGTAGCATCAGCATTATCACCTCTTAGGTCTTGAACTCTAACACCAGTTCCGATTAATATATCATTTTTAGGAACCCATTTATCCACAGTCACATCACTAGCACCTAATGTAGAAAGTAAAGCTCTACTTGCACTTACAGTAGCATCTTCCATTTCAGCATACAGCTTCAACGCTTCACTTTGAGCTAAGTCAACAGACTCTCCAAGCCTAGCACCTAAATCAGAGCTAACACCCTGGTAAGTCCCCTCAGCTTTCTCTTTAGCAACTTTACTCATCACATCAGGAGCAAACGCATTTAATCTAGCATCAGCAGAAGCTTCATGTGATACATTAACTCCTGTCTCAGGATTTATAAAACTTCCCATCTCTCTTCCGTACACATCCTTACTGCCTGAAGGAACAAACACTGCTTTAGCATTTATATTTCTTAAATCGGCTTGAGGGGTATTTAAGTGTACATCTTCTAAGGTTCTTTCTTGGTCTTTACCTCTCAATATATCATTTGCAAACTGTCTTTGCTGCATATCCCCTACAGCTCTTACGTCAGCACTAGTAATATCATTAGAAGGCTTTCCTAAAATCATAGACGCTTGATTTTTTTGCATTTCTGTAGCGTAATCTGACTTACTACTATCCATACCAAAGTAGTTTTTTACTCGGTCAAGTATACTTGCATTTTCTGGCAACTCATGGTCTATTTCTGCAGCATCATACCTAGCAGTATCTGCTCTTCCTGTAATCCTAACAGTTCTTCCATCAGCTAGTATAGCGGTATCAGCATCTTCAATGTCTTTAATCACCACCTCTTCAGAGTTTTGTGGTAATGAAAGCTTATTAGCTAACCCGCTAACTTTTTGTTCTGCTCTTTCTTGTAAATTGAATAATTTATTAGTCGATTCTATTGGACTTAATATCCCTGAATCTATTGTAGTTGATGGCAAAGCTCCAAGCACACTTCTATCTTCTTGTGCTCCCAGATTTGCCCATCTTTGTTCTATGATAGTTGCCATACTTAATCCTTGTAGTGTATTTGTTTTTATTTTACTACATTTTTGATTAAGTACAGCTTAAGTTTACCTACCGAAGTAGTTTATAGGATGGTTATTATGAATAACATCATTTATTATTTTATCCATACCAGTCCGTTCTTTTGATGATTTTTCAAACACCTCTCGTATTAAACGACTTGCACGGTCTGCTTCTGCTGCACCTGAATTTTTTAATTTCAAGTGTCTTTCTAGCAGAAGCTTATCAGGTCTACTAAGAATATTCATATACTCTCGTATTTCTTCTTCCGTACTAAGACCCTCTGCTGCTAACATATCATCAATAAGTCGTGTTTTCTCATTAACGTCATACTTAAACGGAGTATCTTTTTTATAATTATTATAAGCCTCAGAAAGAGGAGATTTCTTAGGGCTAAACATATACTCCCTAACTTCTTGAATCTCTTTAGGAGTCAAGTCTTTAAAATCTCCTTCCGCGGCAGTATCCGCTACCTTAGCATAATTAGCAGCTATCCTACTAGTCTCACTAGCTGAACGATTAGGTACTTTTTCAAGAACCTTCTTAGCTTCCTCTCCTGACGCTACTTTGTCATCTCCAGTAGAAGAACTTACCTCTTTCAACTTCTTATAGCTCGTATTAAGCCTATCAGTATCTACATCAGCTCCCATCTTAGTTCCATATCTTCCTATGTAAGCATTCAACACGTCTGCATCTGAGTACTTACTTAAAGTTTCATCAGAAATTTTAGAATAGTCTAACTGACCATTACTAGCTTTAGGTAGAGTTGTTGGAGCAATACCTTGATTCAACAAATTTAGCTTCGTAGTCCTATCCAACGGAGTTCCATTCTTAATACTATCAAGAACTTTTAAAGCCCCACCAGGTCCTTGGTTATGCGCCATATAGACCGTAAAATCATTTACCGGATAGCCATTCTTCTCTAATAACGAAGCATTCTTTAACGCATACGCTTTAGTTGCTTCCACTTGATACGCAGGGTCATTCTTATATTTATTCCAATCTAATCCAAGCTCTTCAACAGTAGACTGTTTGAACTGTCCTAGCCCATAATGTTGCCCATTCTGAGCTTTACTGTTTCCACTACTCTCTACATCGATAGCTTTAGCTAAATAGCTATTAACATTAAACCCATTAGCTGTTAACGCAGGATTATCTTTAAGAGATTCCGTATTAGTTTTCACTACTGCCGAAGGTAATATACCTGCTCTAGTTAGACTCGCTCCTAAAACATCTCCATCCTCACTACCAGCTAAAAGCCTGCTTCTTTTTGCTAACATATCATTAAGCATAACATTCCTGTCTTGTGATACATTAGTCAAGTAATTAGATGCTAAGTCACCTTTCTGATTTGTTCTTGTAGGAACACCATTTATAGTTGTTGCTCCAGTTCCTTGAGTAGCAGTCCTATAACTTTGAAGAGCTGAAGCAACTCTACTATCGTTTAAGTTAGCTACAGGGTCATCCCATATCCACCCATTATCTTTAGTAGTTAAAGCATTCTCTATAGCTCCTGAAGCAGCTTCATGACTATATCCTAACTCTCTTAGCTGACTATATTTCTCTGACATCTTCAGCCTTGCAGCATCTGTAACAGCACTAACCTTCTCTATATTAAGTCCCTTAAACGTAGGGTCTTCCTTCAATAGTTTAGTCATATCTGTAACAAACTCTATATATCTTGCTCTAGAGTAACCTAAAATCATTAAAAAGCAGTATAACTTTTTATACTCACCGTTTTGAAGGACTTTGTAATTTTCAAAGAACCCCCAATCCACTTGCCCTTGAAGTCCGGGCATTGTTTCAAAGCGAATGGTTGCTTTTTCAGCTAGTTGAGTTTTTTTAGAAGAAATATATTCCCTTACAACTGTATACTTGCAATCACAACTTTGTTCTGTTAATTTTTCGTGTATTCTTACAG
>SABI01000284.1 GCA_009929055.1 Spirochaetia bacterium
GCATTGTATTCATAGATCCTTCACCAAGTCCAAATATTACAAAAGATTCTATGGTAGAAACTGGAGCTATAGGTTCTGTTAGGTATATAACTGCCGTTGATGCTGGTAATACCGGGACTGATGGAGCCAGAAGAAGTGTTGTTGTGACAGAGCTAACGCCTGATAATGCGAATCCAACTAAAAAGAAATACAATGTCCTTGTTCTTGAAAGTATGCAAGATAAGATTGGTGTACTTAAGGTTGCTGGTGTCCCTCTTCTAAGGGAAGGGGAATCTTTTAATAAGAACAGGATATTGAATATAGCTTCAAGTATAGCCACACAACTTAGAAACAAACAAACAACAAATATTGTTGAGCTTGATAGACCTTTATATGCCACTGTTCCTCAGACTATACTTGAGTCAGTCAATGCTGCTCTTGTTGACACAAAGCTTCATGGGCAACGAATTATAATGAGTAAGTATAAGGGTGATACCAACAAATTTGTAGAAGATATTCTTAACTTTACCTCAGAAGCATATGCTGCTTCTCTGCTTGATATTGACATGTCAATCACTCAGGCTAACAATAGAGGAATAATCGATTATAAGCTCTCAGACATCGATAGAAGCAATATCGATCCGGGGCTTAAGAGCAATACTTCTTTCAAGCAAGAGTCCACCAGAGCGGTTGTAAGTAAGTTTTCTGAGATAATTAGGGATAACCTTATTGCAATAAACAATCTTGTAATAATGAGTGAGCCAGAAAACACTATCCCCCTCAGCAAACAAGATACTTGGAAAAGAATGTTTACCTCAAACTCTAATGATTTACCAGAATCCGTATATAAGATAATAAGCATAGAAGAGAATGGTGGTATTGGCTGGAGAGATGAGTTTGGTTTTTCTAAGATTAATAAGAACACAGACTTGTTTAAGGAAATAGATGGTGGGCTTATGTCCATTAGGAATCCTCTATCGAATGGCAAGAAAATAAATTTCTATAATGATCTATCTAAGATAGTTAAGTCCTTTGATGTGTTTACTAGCAGGCTGTACACTACGGATGAAAGAGAATTAAATAGAGTAACGAAGGCTCTTGAGAAAGAACCCCTATACATTGATTCTTCTAAGTATGTTAACAGAGATAATCTTTCTAATCTTGTTTACAGTATATTAAAGTCTGAAGGCAAACCAGTAAGCATTGGTACTGTTGAAAGAATATTAAATGATATTGGTGTTAGCAAGAGAGACCCTGAGACATGGTACGCTCCTAAAGTAAATTCTCCAGAATATATTCTTGGTAATGGCATACAGAAAAACAAGGGCAATGGTAGTCGTCTCATGGTGTCTGTTCTTACGAATCCCAATGGATCAGAGATGTCTATGTTTGATCTTAATAGCTCCATTGATAATCTTATCACAAGCAAGCAGTTGTTACGAGAAGGCAATGAAAGATATCTCAATAACTTAAGAATGGTTCTTAATGGAATGATACATGTTCTCAGTAGAGACTCTCAGATTAGAGCAACAGCAGCTGCTGAAGGCATGGGAGCTCAAGTCGTGTCCCACATAAGAAGCATGTATAAAAATGGAAACATAACATCTACATCAAGTGTTGGTGGATATAGAGTGGCGCTTGAGGGTCTTGTTGATAAAGTTTCTGCTGATGAAATAGAAGACAGTTACGTGATTAATAAAAAGCTTGACATACTAAGAAAATTCAGTATGCTTGAGCTTGTGAATGGAACAACTAAAATGAATATAAGTAATTATCTTATTGAAGGTGATGGTGACTGTTAATGGGATGTAAATTAAAAAGCCTGCCTTTTGGCAAGGCTGCTCTTAAGAACAAGCATATAGAGTCTTTAAGCGGTGATGATAATACAATTAAAAAGCTTGCTCATGACTTTGCTTCTATTTTATCTGAAGTAGGAGACTATAGAGTCAAAGACTATGCCGATGGATATACAAATGGCATAAACGATCTTGACCAGGTAACACGCTATATAACTATGTATAATGAAGAAGATGGTAGCGGTTATGCAAGCTTTGAAGAGTTTATGAAGAAATCAACTGTAGAAACTCGTGGAGAATACATAAGACAGATAGAAAGAACTATAGCTCAAGTAGTAGAAGAATCCCCCAATCCCCATGTCTTTGGTGAGATGGATAAGATACTTGATTCAGGTATAGCTCTTACTGCCTTACATAATGTTCTCAGCAGAGTAAAGACAACTAAAGAAGCGGGTAATGCCATTCCTTTGGTACGAGCCATAAACAAAACTATCAATCTGTGGGAGAATCCTATTGTTGCTTTTCAGCACTGGGTTCCAGGCAAGGAATCTTTAGAAAGACTTGCCAAGATTAAAGAGTATAGTACAAACCAATTAATTATACTTAATGATAGCATAACAAGTATGCTTGACAAGGCTGAGACTCTTAATGCTTTTAGAAAGAATAGAATAAATAGAGCTCAGATAAACAGGATGCTCCCTGCTTTAGATGGTGTAGACTTTAATAATCCTGATGACATAAGATATCTTACAAGCACATTAGTAAGCAAGTATTCTATTCATGAAGATATGTTGGAAGACGTATTGCTTGGCTTAGGCGAGATTAAGAAGACATGGGATATAATCAACTATGGTACTTCTGATCTAAGCAGCAGGCCGATAAAGGACATTGTTGACAGCGCTGGTGCTGGAACTATCATAGGTTTTTATAAAGAACTTCACAAGAGAGTTTCACAATACTATACGTTTACTAAAATGAATATAGGTGAGACGAAAGCACTTGAAGAAGTTAAGGCTATTCTTGATCAGACAGACATTACTAAGATGACAAGAAAGAACTATATGCCAACCTATGATAAAGATGTATTTGGCAGCATAGAAGAATTAGAAGAGAATGCTTCGAGATTCTTTGTTCCAGGAATGTACAGACCCAAAAATCAATTTGGTGATTTAGATGAATCTCTAGACTTCGAGAAGCTTATAGCTTCCAATCTTACTACCAATAATTTCTTGTTTAATAAAATGCAGATGGCGGTAGCGAGAGAGCATCTTGATTTTGAATATAAGAAAGGCCTTGTTGATGGCTTACTTGACGATGAGTACAGAGGCAATGCTCTAAGAGC
>SABI01000285.1 GCA_009929055.1 Spirochaetia bacterium
TTTTTTATGTATAGAACCTTGGTTTGGAGTTGCAGATGAAGAGAATTCAAACACTCTGTAAGAAACATCACCTGATGGAAATAAGTGGAGTAGACATTAACTCTTCTCGTCAATCTTTTAATTGCCCAGAACTTCTTAATCCTACAGAGGTACATCTCGTGGAATCAGCCTGGGCCTTGGTGGCTCATGAATTGTTGGTCAACTATAAAAAAGAGTGGGGTCTATTTCATCCAAAAAACCCGAAACAACAATTATCATTAGAACAAAGAATTTCCCTTTATGGTGAATTGGGGAAAAAGATGGACCCATATAACCCCAAGACTATTATTGAAATAGCAACTCAATCGCTTGAAGGAGAATTTTAAAGATGAATGAAAAAGCTATTAAAGAATTAGCAGCAATTATAAGGGGATACTTCTTCGATTCAGAGAGCTCTATTGTTGTTCACACTACTACTTTAGATGCAGGAGACTTAATTCTAAAGGAATCAGTATTAACCCTAGAGCATAAAGATCAATCTCTCTATGTTCAAGAATCGATTGATACATATTCTAAAAAGCACACTTCTTACCCTACAAGCATCTCAATAGAAAACTCTTCTTTAGGATACATTCTAGGTAATACGTTTGAAGAAGCGATACATAGAAAACCTTTTAATAGAAAAGTAGGATACAAGGGGAGTAGCCAACGAAGTGACATCATGAAAGGGAAAATTTCTTGTGTTACCGGTGGCGCTCAAGGTTTCGGTGCAGGGATTGTGAGAGGATTAATTGAAGAGGGGGGCTTTGTTTATATTGCTGACATGAATGAAAAAGGGGCAATAGAATTTGCCACCCTCTTGAACGAAGAATATAAATCAACTGTCGCTTTTCCATTATATGTTGATGTGAGTAAAGAAGAGTCAGTAGAGCAGATGATTGACACTATAGCCTCTACTACTGGTGGATTTGACCTATTTGTCTCAAATGCAGGAGTACTCAAAGCTGGAAGTGTGAAAGAGATGAGCTTAAGAGATTTTGAGTTTGTTACACAAGTCGATTATACTGGCTTCTTTATCTGTACAAAGTTCGCTTCTCGCCTATTAGCACTCCAAAATTTAGGGTCTAAAGGACTCTATATGAGTGACATCATTACCATTAGTAGTAAAAGTGGCTTAGAAGGGTCAAATAAGAATGGAGCATATGCAGGGGCTAAGTTTGGAACAATTGGACTTACCCAATCATTTGCTCTAGAGTTGATAAGTGATAATATTAAAGTAAATGCAGTGTGCCCAGGAAACTTCTTAGATGGACCACTCTGGTCTGATCCTGAGAAGGGCCTCTTTGTACAGTACCTTCATGCGAATAAAGTACCAGGGGCTAAAACGATAGAAGATGTAAGAAAATTTTATGAATCAAAAGTTCCTATTTCACGAGGATGTAGAACTGAAGATGTACTAAGAGCAATATGTTATATTGTTGAACAAAAATATGAAACAGGACAAGCAGTCCCCGTAACCGGTGGACAGGTAATGCTAAACTAGAAAAGGAGAATAGCAATATGAAAACAAGAGCAGTTAGATTGTATGGAAAAAATGATTTGAGAATAGAAGAGTTTGAACTCCCAGCTATAAAAGATGATGAAATACTTGCAAAAATTGTGACAAATAGTGTCTGTATGAGTGACCATAAAGCAGTTGAACAAGGATCTGACCATAAAAGAGTGCCGAAGGATATTGATAAAAATCCAGTCATCTTAGGGCATGAGTTTTGCGGTGAAATTGTAGAAGTGGGAAAAAAATGGAAAAATCAATTTAAGGTAGGAAATAAGTTTTCTATCCAACCTGCCCTTAACTATAAAGGATCCCTTGATGCGCCAGGATACTCCTATCAATATATTGGGGGAGATGCTACGTATATTGTAATTCCTTCTGAAGTGATGGAACTCAATTGCCTCCTCCCTTATAAAGGAGAAGCATTCTTTTTAGGTTCACTCGCTGAACCAGTATCATGTATTGTTGGAACCTACCATGCAATGTATCACACAAAAAATGGCTCATATGTTCACCACATGGGAATTAAAGAGGGTGGAAATGTGGCAATTCTAGCTGGAGTTGGTCCTATGGGCCTAGGAGCTATAGATTATGCAATCCATGCTGATAGAAAACCAGGTTTAGTAGTTGTCACAGATATTGATGAAGCTCGACTCAAAAGAGCTGCCTCTCTTTACAGTGTAGAAGAAGCAGCCAAAGAAGGGGTCCGACTTGTCTACCTCAACACAAAAGAGAGTGTCCACCCAGCACAGGCATTACTTGAGTTAACACATAACGTTGGCTACGATGATGTCTTTGTAATGGCTCCTGTTGCCCCTCTTGTAGAACAAGCAGATACTATTTTAGGTAGAGACGGGTGTTTGAACTTCTTTGCTGGACCAAACAGAACAGATTTTAAAGCTACTATCAATTTCTACAACGTCCACTACGCTTCAACACACATTGTTGGAACTAGTGGTGGAAACACAGAAGATATGAGTGAATCTTTAACTATGATGGAGCAAGGGAAACTTAACCCAAGTAGCATGATTACCCACATTGGAGGTCTTGATGCAGTACCAGAGACAGTAATAAACCTCCCAAGTATTCCAGGTGGAAAAAAATTAATGTATACCCATTATACCCTTCCCCTCACAGCAATTGCTGACTTTGAAGAAAAAGGAAAAAAAGATCCATTTTTCAAAGTGCTCGATGAAATAACAAAACGCCATAATGGACTGTGGTCATTAGAGGCCGAACAGTACTTAATGAAACACGCACCGAAGCATTAATCAAAGGGGACCCATAAAGGATGAGTAAACACATTGCAATAGATTTAGGGGCAAGTAATGGAAGGGTAATAGTTGGAAACCTTAAAGAGGTTGAAGTGGTTCACCGCTTTATTACCCGTAATGAGAGAGTCTTAGGTGAAACCTATTGGGATCTTCTCTACATTTTTGGAGAAATAAAGAAAGGTATTAAAGAAGCTGTCAAAAAATATGGACAAGAGATCACATCCCTAGGAGTAGATACCTGGGGTGTTGATTATCTGTTAGTCGATGAAACTGGCTCCCCAATAGCCTATCCCTACCATTATCG
>SABI01000286.1 GCA_009929055.1 Spirochaetia bacterium
TATAGGAGAAAAACCCTTTTCATTAATAGAAGGCTCACTAAAACCCTGATTATCTTCACTACTACTTAGCCAATCATAATTAAGCGATATCTTCTTTCTCATCACATTTCTCTCTTTTGACTATCATAGGAGTCTCTACTTGCAATGTAAAGTAAAAATACTTTATGATAACTCAGAAATTATTTTTACAGGAGTCGATGAATGGAATATTCACCTTTACAGAAAGCTAGATACGAATACCAACCTAAATTACCAGGGATTTTAAGAAACCCTATTCATTCTCTTATTGCAACAAAAGGGGATGCAACAGCACCACAAAGTGATGCTGAGGTAATCAAATCACTTTTCCCACATACCTATGGATTACCTAGAGTGAGTTTTAAAGTAACTGATAGTGCAGTTACCCATTCACCTATTAATGTAGGAGTTATTTTAAGTGGTGGACAGGCTCCTGGTGGGCATAACGTAATTAGTGGGTTATATGATGCCCTTAAAAAGGCTAACAAAGAATCTAATTTAATAGGATTTCTTGGTGGCCCTTCTGGAATTCTAGATAATAAAACTCTCACATTCAGTGATGCTATTATTGATGAGTTTAGAAATACTGGTGGGTTTGATATCATCGGTAGTGGTCGAACAAAATTAGAAACAAGTGAACAATTTGAGGCATGCCGCGTGGTATGTAAAAACCATAATATTACATCTCTTGTAATTATTGGGGGAGATGATTCAAATACAAACGCTGCTGTTCTTGCTGAATATTTCCTTAATACCGATGCAGGAATCAGTGTTGTAGGATGTCCCAAAACAATTGATGGAGATTTAAAGAATGAATTCATTGAAATCTCCTTTGGTTTCGATACTGCTACAAAGACCTACAGCGAACTCATTGGCAATTTAATGAGAGATGCTAATAGTTCAAAAAAATATTGGCACTTTGTTAAACTCATGGGGCGTAGTGCTTCCCACATTGCCCTTGAATGTGCCCTTCAAACTCAACCAAACGTCTGTTTAGTCTCTGAGGAGATTGAAGAGAAGAATATGAGTTTAAGTGATGTAGTAGAGTCTATTGTAAAAGCAGTAGTAAACAGGGGAAATATTGGACTTAACTACGGTATCATTTTAATTCCTGAAGGTGTTGTAGAGTTCATTCCTGAAGTAAAGGTCCTCATTAATACACTTAATACACTCCTCGCTAAAGAAGAGGCTTCTTATAGTGCTTTAACATCTTGGGATGAACAATTTGCCTTTGTTACTTCTAAGTTAGCATCTCACAATAAAGAGGTCTTTATTTCTCTCCCTACTGATATCCAGAAACAACTTCTTATGGACAGAGACCCTCATGGGAATGTTCAGGTATCTCGTATTGAAACAGAGAAGATGTTAATCTCTATGGTTTCTGCTCGACTAGCTGAATTAAAAAAGAGGGGTGAATATAAGGGGAGTTTCTCTGCTTATAACCACTTCTTTGGGTATGAAGGGCGCTGTGCTTTCCCTTCTAACTTTGATGCAGATTACACCTACGCTCTTGGCTATAATGCCTACTTGCTTCTTGCTTCTTCCTGTAGTGGCTATATTTCAAGTGTAGGAAACCTCACTTCCCCTGCAGAGAAATGGACAGCAGGAGGATTCCCTATCACAATGATGATGAATATGGAAGAGCGCCATGGAGAGATGAAACCAGTTATTAAAAAAGCATTGGTTGACTTAAAAGGCGCCCCTTTTACATACCTTAAGAAAATGAGAGATACATGGGCAATAAAGAGTAATTACATATTCCCTGGTGCCATTCAATACTTTGGGCCAACAGAAGTGTGTGATCTCACTACTCAAACTTTAAAGTTAGAACAACAGAAATAGTAGTATTTATCAAAGTAAGAAAAGGGGGAGCAATGCTTCTCCTTTTTTTTAGTTTAATGGTTAAAATCTAAACTCATCAAATATTATTAATTACGACAAATCTTTGTAATACAATTATTTCTATGTTTGACAATGAAAAATTTATGTCGTATGTTTGTGTTATAGAACTAATATTATACAGGAGAAATCATGGCACGGAAGACCACAATAAAAAGTAAGATTGCGTATCGTATCAAACGAAGTGCCTCTAGTGTTTTCGTGCGCAAAGATTTTGATAATATCAGTGATTACGACCAAGTTGGCCGAATATTAAGAGAATTGGTCCAAACCGGTATGCTCATTAATATTGGATATGGTGTGTATGCTCGTACAAAAACATCAAGCCTTACTGGAAATATTATTCCAGAAAAATCATTACCTGAACTGGCTCAAGAAGCATTAAGAAAACTTAAGGTAAAAACAGTCCCTTCGAATGGGGAAAATTCCTACAATAGAGGACAATCTACTCAAGTTCCTACAGGACGAGTAATCGGAGTGCGGGGACGTATTTCTCGAAAAATAAGCTATAACGGGAGCCATATATCCTTTGAACAACATAATTGACTAAACTTTAATTCAAGATGTTGCAGCAGAAACAGGCATTCATCCTGCCTTCATTGAAAAGGATTGGTACGCTGTTCAACTTTTAAAACGATTGAACACTTTTCAAAAGGGTATGGAATTCTTAAACGATTTTCTGAAGATTTGGATTTTATTCTCTGCCCTATAGCCCCTGTTTCTGTTGGTATCCGAAGGTCGTTTAGAAAGTCTATTATCGATCAAATTGTTTTAGATGGCTTATTCAAAATAGATACAAGCTTAGTGATGGTTGGAAATAGTCACCGGTTTTTCAAAGTACCAGTATTGTATACGATGAATTTCATGCAAACTTCTCTTAGGCCACACCTCTAACTTGAAATGACTTTTTTAGATAATAAACTACCTACAACCACTCGAAGAATTCGTTCTATTGTAGCAGAACTTTCTAAGGATGAGGCAGAAACCCATATCGCCTGTATTTCTCCAATTGAAACAGCAGCAGACAAAATCAGTGCCCTTACATGGCGTGTAGCTATTAGAGATCGATTATCAAAAAAAGATGATCCAACTATTATTAGACATTTACATGATCTCTCTGCACTCAAAGAAGTCATATCTGAACATACAAAAGACTTTATATTTTGTGCTCTTCAATCC
>SABI01000031.1 GCA_009929055.1 Spirochaetia bacterium
CTTGACCCAGAATTGTATGACTATAAATACTCAGCAGATGAGAGAAAGATGAGACAAACTATTAAGTCACTTGATGAGTTTATAAAGCCCACAGGTAAAGAAACTGAGACTGCACCACTTGATAAGAAAAAAGTTGACTTAGGTAACAAAATATTCTTTGGGGGTAACTAATGCAAACTGATATTAAAACACTCCAAGATACTTTTAAAGTGGGCTATGAGGCATTCTATGCTTCCAGAGAGGAGGCTAGAGAGATAGTTGATATGTTCCATAATAGGCAGTATACTGATGCCCAGTTAACTGTACTATATAACAGAGGACAACCTTCAGAAACCTTTAACATCATTAAGATGTTTGGCAGACTAGTACTGGGTTATTACTCCTCAGTTATAAATACAGTAGTAGCACAACCTGTTCAAGAGGATGATGTTATTACTGCTGCAGTTATAAATGATATGATTGACTACACACTTAGAGAGAATAACTTTGAGAATGAAGGAGACAAAATTAAACTGGATGGACTACTGTCTGGTTTAATGGCAGCCTATACAGTTGTAGTACCCACTGGGGAAAAGGATGAGTTTGGTAGGCCTCAATATAGAATTGAGATTCAGCATGTACCCTCTGAAGAATTAGTTCTTGACCCAATGAGTAGAAAAGAGGACTACAGTGACTCCAGATTTCTTCACAGGTTTAAGTGGCTGGATAAATCAACTTGTGTGAGATTATTTGGAAAGGGTAAAGTGGAGAAACTAGAGTCAATGTTTAATCACTTGAATATACCTGAAGCAGATTTTGCTTATATCTACAACCAAGAATTTACTGGGCACTATAAAACATTTGATAACTACCTCATAGTTCATTCTATTATTACAGATGATAAAGGGGAGGTGTGGTCAATTTTTTGGAGTGGGGATGAGGAACTGGATAGAAAGAAAATATCTTATAAGGGAGTAAAATCTCCCTATAGAATTCAGAGAGTTCAATCTAGTAATATTCCTGAGTACTATGGTATTTTCAAGGATGTAAAGGAAACTCAGAAAGCTATTAACCAAGCACTTATTAAAATTCAACTCATGGTCAATACACAGAAGGCATTTGTAGAGGAGGGAGCAGTTGAGAACCTAGCTACCTTTACAGACCAGTTCAATAGAGTTAATGCAGTTATTCCAGTAATTAGTTTAGCAGGAATAAAAATAGAAAACTTAACTAGAGAAGTCCTGGACCAGTATACAATTATTGACAAGGCCATGGACAGAATACAGAGAGTTCTGTCCATAAATGACAGTTTCCTAGGTATGGCTTATGCTAGTGATTCTGGTAGTAAGGTTAAGTTGCAACAGAACCAATCCATTATTGCACTTAGTTACTTTACTAACAGATTAAAGCAATTTTATAGGCTACTAGGTTGGGATATACTAAACTTGTTTAAACAGTACTTTACTGCTAATCAAGTGTTTAGAATTGCCGACCAGTATGAAGGTTCAAAGTGGATTGAAATAAATAAACCTCTTAAAGTTCCATCAGGACAAGTTGACCCTCAAACAGGCCAACCTTTAATGAGAATGGTTTTTGAGGAAGTAGTTGACCCTGAGGATGGAAAACCTATGGTTGATGATGAAGGTTTTATAATTGTTGCTCCAATTCCTACTATGGACTCTGAGATTAAGTTTACTAAGGCAGACATAGAGGTAACTAGTGTTGCCTATAATGATGAGACTGAGAAGAACCAGTTAATGTTAGACTCAGTTCTTAATGGAGGAATTGGCCAGATGCTTAGTACAGTATACCCAGTAGGTTACTTCAAGGCAGCAGCACTGTCAGTTAAGAACATTAAGGCTAAGTTTAGTCCTGATATTGCTAATATTATTAATGAAGCTTCTCAAATGCTACAAGGTAATCCTCAAGCACAAGCAGCAGTCTCACAAATGGGTCAGGCTAATTTAGGTGGACAACAAATGACTCAATTACCTCAAGGATAATAGATGAGCAAGTATGAAGAAGCAGTAAAAGCAGGATTAACTGATGATGATATAGTTGGTTTGTTTCAACCCAAGATGCAAACAGCTCTAACCCAAATGGGGGATAGTGATACAGATACATTCCTAAGAACTCAAATGGGTTTACCTGACCGCTTAGTAAGTAAACTAATGGGTAAAGCACCTGTTAAAACCTTACCTCCTGAGGATATGTCACCAGAGGCTAAGGCAGCTCCTACTGTGCCAGCTCAGGAAACACCTCCTCAGAGTACATGGGACAAGGTTCAAGAAAACATAGTAGGTTTTGGTAAGGAAGTATCCAGAACTGCAGAGAGTATGTTCCAACAAGCTAAACCTGGGTTGGAACAAGGTCTAGGAGCAGTTGCAGGTGTGGCTGGTGTTGCAGTTGAAGGTAGTGAGAATATAATGGAGTACATAACAGGTACTCCTACAGTTACACTTGCTGAGGCAGGTGTTGCTGATGTAAATACTACTTTAGGTAAAACACTAAGTAAGTACTCAGATAACCTAGACAAAAAGTGGACAGCAGAGTATGGTAAGAAGATAAATGTGCCCAAACTAATGGCAGACATTACTATGGGACTCAAATTACCAGCCATGACTGTTGAAACCTCAGTTACAGCCCTGGGTGCTTTAAAGAATCTAATTAATCCTCAGAATGTAAAGTCCATACTAACTAGTGTTGCAATTACAGATGCACAGTTAAGAAGAGATGAGGTTCCAAATGCAGAAGCATGGGCAGTAGGTTTTGGTGTACTACAAGGAGTAGTACCCACAGGCATATCCATGGTTAATACTAGAACTATTAGTAAAGCTAACAAGTATATGGATGAAGTTCTAAGAATTAAACCAGAGGAGTATGAAAGAGAACTTAATTCACTTTCTCAATATATGGATATATCCCACTTATCTGACTTTGAGAAGAAGGTACTAGTTGCTGGAAAGATTAATCCTCAAGCTGCTGCAGCCTTACAAAAAGTAGTTCTTTCAGAGGATAAGTATTCAAGTGCACTTTATCATCAAATGATGGATAAGACTGAACAAACTAGTCATATTACTCAGGCAGAAACTAGTTCATTACAAATGGCTGTTAGTGATACTAAGTCACAAATTAAAACTCAGTATGGAAAGATGAGTGATATGATTTCCAATGCTACTGGTACCATGGCCTTTAATATGGACAAGGTTAAGTCATCAATGGCTAATATGGGGGATGAAATAAGGAGTAACTTACTGGGTAGAGATAAATCAATTAATACCTTAAACAAGATTAACAACTCAGACCCAACTACTTATGATGAGTTGGCAGAATTAACCTCTGACCTGGGTAAGAGAATTAGACAGTTACCTGATAGTGACTCATCAAAAGGTGCACTAGAGTCAGTGTATAAAAGCCTCCGTAATTCTATTGAGGACCAAGTGGGTACTTATGCATCTCAGGAAGGTAAGCAAGTTATATCAGCCACTATTCAAGGTCAGAATGAGGCTTATGCTTTCCTTAAACAAGAGTTGGAAAAGACAGACATATTTGCTTCCATACTATTCAAGAATATGCCTGAGGACCAAATGTATAAGAACCTAATTAGAGCAGTTACATCAAAAACTAATCCTGAGTTAACTGAAAAGTTTATGGAAACCCTCAATAGGGTCAAACAAACTACTAGTCCCGAGTTAGTGGAACAAAGTATAGTTAAACAGATAATTGAAGGCTCAAAGAGAAAAGTAAGTGATGCAGGGGATAAGTTAATTGACTTTGCTCAGTTGTCAAAAACTTTAGATGAACTACCTGAGGGTATTATAGCTTCCCCTCAAGCTAAACTAGTTGTTGAGTCCTTGCAAGATATTGCTTCCTTTAGTAAGTATGACCTAACATTAGCTAAAAGTATTAGTAAATTTGGGGGAGTTGAGGCTCAAAGACTGTCTGGTCAGGTGAGTTCAATTCTAGGTTTTAGTGCAGGCCTAAAGGTACAGCAGTTTTTGGCTAAGGCAGGTTTGAGGTTAATTAATGATGCTTCTGCCTATGCAGTTTCAGTTGCCAAGGTTCTAGACAAAGAAAAAGAATTGCCTATTATTATAGGCCAGTTTAAGAATGCTTTTGGCTACTCATTGCCTAAGGATGACCTTAGTCAATTAGACAAGTATCTTAATCAAATGACTGACCTGTACAATGAGTCCACAGTTACACATAATGCTACTATGCTTCAAAGAGCACTAAGTAATAATGAAGGAACATACTATAGTAGACTAAGTGACTTGTACTCAGAAGGTCAGTTAAAGGACATGTTTAACATACAGAATAGTTTTAAGGGAGTGGATAACCTACCTTACACTAGTATAAACAAAGAGTTAACTTTTAGATGGGATAAACTAACTAATAGTCCTCAGGATGTAAAAGATATATCTGCTACACTGGGTCAAACATTTCCAGGAAAGAAGATAGTTCTAGGTGACACTACTGACCTAACAGGGGAGGTATGGACTATTAGTAGACAGGACCAGTTTACTCCAGGTGAGTTATCAAAGAGAGCATTGGACTTATTGGATGGAAAACTGTCAGGTGTTAAATATAACCTGTCAAGAGAAATTCCAGACATAATGGGTCAAGGTGAGTTAAAGATTATGAGTAATGATATTGAACACCATCTTAAAAAATGGGGGTTCAAGGAAGCACCTGAACATACTAGTATGAGTCAAACTGGTCCTGCAAACTTTGAGTGGAGGGGACCTAGTGGTAACATTTCCTTAAGTAGAAGACTAAATCAAGAGACAGGTATCTATGAGTGGAGAGCTTATACTATGGGATTTGACCCAGGTAGTGGGTCAGGTGGAAATTGGTATCAGGGTGTATTTGATTGGATTGATTCCATGGGTCCCAAGCATACCTATGTTGCTACACATGGTTTAACATATATAAACCAGTATAGAGCTAGTATAAATCAAATTAAGGCCTCATTAAGGTCAGGTAATATGAGCCACAATATTCAACCCAATGCAGTTCAAGTAGGCACAAGAGACCTACCTTCTCATGGTGGAATTATTAAGGGTGGTAAGGATACATTTGAAGGTATGTCATCAGGAGTTATCACCTACATTGAAAGAATGGTTGAAGAGTCTCTGGGTACAAGTGGGTTTAAATTGGCTAATATGACTGATACTCAAATTCAGGAGGTTGTGGCAAAGTGGCAGAAATCAGGCACATCCCATGCTAAATCAACTGGTGTAAATACACTAAAAATGATGAGGGCAATAGCTAGAGACCCAAAAGGAACTAGTGTGGGTGGGAGGGAAAACTTTGCTAATAGAGCAGAAGATTTAATTGACAACATGCCACAACCCTTAGTTAAATCTGAAGTAAGAAGTGGACCCACCCTAAATGACAAACTTGCAGGAGCTAGTTCAGTAGCTGAGGCAAGAGCAGTACTGGATGAGGCCCAAGCTAGTGGGTTAATATCCAGGCAGGAGTATCAAAAATTGATTAATGACTGGATTCAAGGAAATGTATAAAGACTGAGGTTTTACACCTCAGTCCTTTTATAGGTTTCATTGTTAAAGTCTTCCTTCTTACTAACCTTCTTATAAACCTGCTCACTTATAGCATTCTTTACCAGGATATGGAGGACATGCAGAGTATTACTCCCATTGATATTAACAATTCTCTCCCTCCTCTGAATAAACTTTGCTCCTGAATAGTCAGAGCTAAGTATAACAAAGCTACTTAGGTGAGAAAGGTCAACCCCCTCACTGTGTGCATTTGAAGAGTAGATTTTAGCTTTCTTAAAATGTTTCTCAAGTAATTTCCTTTCACCCAAAAAGTGACACATTATCCCCAGGCCTTCATGGTCACCAAATGTATTCTTTATGTAGTCCACCTTCTCTGTATTGCCTAGTAGAAAGTACTCCTCACCTATCTTTGCAACCCCACTCTCAACCATGTGTAAACTAACTCTTAGTTTCATAGTTGAGTCACCCACAATAGGTTCAGGTAACCCCTCAACATATACTAATAGATGTTTCTGTAAGTAGTTATACACATCCTTAGTTTCCTCATCAAGTGTTACATAATGCACTTGGTCTTGGGCCTGTAAATCATGGCTTATACCTGCATCCTCTTGGGTCATGTAAACTGTAAACTGGTCAATCTCATCAAGTAACTTGGGCTGGTACTTATCATACTGTTGTATCATTCTACCTGCAGCTTGAATACAGTAAGGTTTACCCCACTCACTAAAAAACTTATAAAAGTTGTCATGGTAGAAAGGTTTATACTTTGAGAAGCACATTTGATGAAATATGCTATTGGGACTCTCAACTATAGCTGTACCAGACAAATTTATATGAGGTAACTCCTCACATACCTTCTTTATAACTCTCCATCTTCCTGAGGGTTTGGGAAAGGCACCAATGTTGTGGGACTCATCAATTATTACAAGGTCAAAGTCCTTGGGATTAACTTTTAGTTTATAAGTCCACTTACTATTATGCTCAGTAGCAGTACCTAGTTTCTCATAGTTAATAACTGTATACTTCTTCTTAATGAGATAACCTTCAATAAACTTAGTCCATCCTGGAATAGCATTAATTTTAGTTACTACTAGAATGTTCTGTATCCTATCAGATGTTTTCTCACAAACTAGTATAGCAGTTAGAGTCTTACCACTTCTAGGTTTACCTGCTAGATATACATAACCCTTATCCTGTAAATGAATCCAGCACTCTTCTGCCTTTTCAATTTGATGTGACATAGCTTTAATCATTAAATAGTCCTTTCACTGTTTCAAGGCTATCTACTATTATAGCAGTGCCTCCAGATTTTACTACCCGGTTTCTGTTGTAAATTTGGAGGGGTTTTGTCTCACTCAACCTACCAGGTGCTTTAAGTTCAAGGGCTAGAAACTTACCTTGATAACAAACTAGTAGGTCAGGAACACCAGATTTACTTGCAGCTATAACCTTTACAACATAGGCACCTTTCTCTTCCAAGTATTTTATTACTTTACTTTGAAGAGTTGACTCCTTCATTAGTCAATCTCCATTGGAGCTTTGTCTTCCCTTACTGTGTGGAACACAGGTTGGAGGTATGTATCCTGGATTTGTTCATAACTAATTTCAACAACTTGGCCAATAAAGAACTGAGGTGCCATACTCCTTTGGTCATCTGTTAGTCCACTACCCACTGAGACAGTCCTACCTAGTCTATCTCTAAGTACCAGTGCTCCAATCATATGTGTATATTTACCTGTACCAGGTTCAACACCAATGCAGAGTATATCCACAGTGGGTCTACTTTTGTTCTTTATAACATTTACAGTTCTCTTATGAGAGTTTAATCCCATACTATAGGGTGATTGACATTGAACAAACATACAACCTTCCCACCCCTCAGCAACTGCTCTTTTAGTAATGTCAATAATATGTGCACCAGGAACTATTCTTGTACTTATTACTTCACAGACCTGAGGCAGAACTAAGTTCCTAGCTACTGCTAGTCTCTCATAGTAGGGTGTACTAGTTGAAAGTAATCCATCTGACTCTACTAAACAGTCAAAAATTCTTATAGCTACTTTATGTTTAAAAGAGGAATCAACATAGTTAATACCTTTATTAAAGTTAGTTCTAAAGGTAGTTAGTATTGCAGACTTACCTCTGTCACCTAATTTACCCACTGACCCATAGTTAAACTCTGCTTCAAGAACAAAGTTGCTCTTATTGGATCTTAACTCCTTTAGAACATCATAGTCTGTACCTTCATTGGGAAAACTAAACTCCTTCCAGTCTGAGGTAAAGCATCTAATAGTAGCTCCAAATTTGGTTATAAAGATCCTATTACCATCATACTTAATGGACTGAATATAGTTTGAATTTACTACTAGAACTAATTCCTTAGGAGTTAAGTCCTTGTACATTTTACCTTTTTGTTGATAATAGGGAAAAAGAGCCTTCATTTGAAGGCCTTTAAGTGATTTTCTAACTCTTCATAGGACTCATAAGTGTCTACTAAAGGTGCCTTACCTTCAATAGTTAAACCATTAAATATATTCATACATACAGAAGGATTTGGATTCTTAGTCTTACCATTTGAATAGTAATGGACTTGAAGAGGTGAAACCCCAATTGCTTTTGCAATTTGAGGTTTGCTCCATCTCTTTGAGATTAGTATATTCATAATAGCTGGTAAGGATAACTTGATGTATTCTCTCATATTAACTCCTTATTAAAGACATAAACTCTTGTCTAGTCTCAGGCTCATCTAAAAAGCAACCTAATAGTTTTGAGGTTGTAGTTAGTGAACCTTGTTTCTCCACACCTCTGCTAGACATACAAAGATGTTCTGCCTCTATAACAACTGCAACACCCAGGGGTTCAAGTTTACTCATTAGGGTCTCAGCAATCTGCACTGTTAGTCTTTCTTGCACTTGTAAGCGTCTAGCAAATATATCTGCAACACGAGCAAGTTTAGACAGTCCAATGATTTTCTTATTTGGTACATAAGCAATATGTGCCTTGCCTATAATGGGTGCAATATGATGCTCACAATGTGAATATATGGGTATATCTCTTACAAGAACCATACCATTGTAATTCTCTGACCCATCCTCAAATACCTTAATTATCTTATCAATGTCTGCCTTGTAACCCTTTCCCCAAAACTCTGACCAGGCCTTTAATACTCTTCTTGGTGTTTCAACTAATCCTTCTCTATCTGGATCCTCTCCAATGTACTCTAGAAGTACCCTAACTGCAGCTAGTGCTTTTTTTTCTGTTACCATTCTCCCTTCTCCTTTAGAACATTAATTGCAAACTCTTTATCTTCATATACAGTTGGGTCATTAAATTCTTTTAGAGCCCAAATTCTTTCCACACAGGTTCCACATTTTCCACAGTGAATTTCTCCTCCTTTATAGCAAGACCAGGTCTTTGAGTAGTCAACTCCCACTGAAGTACCAATTCTAGCTATGTCCTTTTTAGTCATAACTGTGTAGGGAGCATATAGTGAAACCTTTCCTCCTGTACCTAGTGTAATTGCCTCACTTAAAGCTGATACAAAGTTCTGGCTACAGTCTGGGTATTGAGCATCATCACCAAAATGATTAGCCATCATAACTGTAGATAGGTTATGTGACTGAGCTATACCAGCTGCTACACTTAGTAGAATACCATTTCTAAAGGGTACTACTGTTTGAGCCATATTATCAGCAGCATAGTGACCTTCTGGTACAAAAGTTGCACCTTGTAATAGAGTTGACTTGAAGTGTTTGAATGCTTCCTGCATATCAATCCATAGTAAGGGAGTCTTAAGCATATCACAGTTTAACTGTGCTTGTTTAAACTCCTTAATGTTATGGTTTGCACCATAGTTAAAACAAATAGCTAGTGCTATATCATCTCTCTTATGGTGTAATAATGTAGTACTGTCCATACCCCCACTTAAAATTAATAAACTATCCTTCATAATATTCCTCCACTAATGAGTTTACCCACTGTAAATTATGCAACACTATTGGGTTTCTAGGTGCTACATATTGATTAAAGTCTACACTAGTTGTGTCCTTTGAAACTTGCCTGTCAATCTTGTGACCCAACTGACCTTGCCATACTGGCATTGAAGTGTCCCAGGAATGAATATAGTTCTTAAAGGGACTAAGTAGTGCAAGTTCCCACATGCTATCTGTTCCACCCAAAAGGTGAATTTTTTTACTAGCTAATACAGGCATATAGTCCTTGAACAAGTTATATCTTGCACCTATAGCATGCCTTCTCTCAAAGTGTTCCTCTGATACCCCCACTAAATGAACTGTGGGGTCTTCCATAAACTCATGAAATTGCTCAACAGTTTTGGGTATACACATACACTTAAATCCTGCTTTAATAAACTCCTTCTGGCCATCTCTTGTACCATCAGGACATACTAAGTATACACATTTAGCTTTTTTAAGCATTCTAGCTGCTTTTATAATATCTTCAGGAGGTAAACTGTAACCTAGCTCAAAATAACTATTGTCAAGTATAACTGGAACTGTTACCTCACCCATTGCATCTGAATAGGCCTCATTACCTAGCATTAAGTGGGTAAGAGCCATCTCCATAGTATTACCAACCTTACCTATAAGGTTTACAGGTGTTATGTTAATAAAGTGCATTATTCCACTCCTATTAGTTTGTGTAGTTGAGGACTCAATCTTACATCATGCTTTGTAGCTAGTCTCATAGCAACCCTCATACTCTCTGGATTAATTGTGTTTAGTCCATTAATTGGCTGCAAGGAAACTGTAACTCCCTGACCCTTCCAGTACTCAATCTCAGTTTCAACTCTATCATAGTCAATAGCAGATACAAGTAGTTTTACTTCTGTCCAAAAACCTTTAGGTCTAGGGGCATACTTTTTAGGTGATAGTGTAACTGTATCTGCATCCTCCACATTTAAAAAACTAAATCCATTAGTTTCAACTTGAACCTCATACCCCTCATCCTGAAGGAACCAGATTAGTGGATTAATATCATTAATACTAGGTTCTCCCCCTGTTATAACAACTAGTTTAGTTTCAACTAATTCTGCAATAGCTTCTGCAGTTAAGTTCTTAACTAGGTTAAGTTGAGTATGCTTGGGCTCATCACAGAATGGGCACTTTAAGTTACAACCAAATAGCCTGATAAATGTAGCAGGCCTACCCATATGAATACCCTCACCTTGAATTGAGGTAAAGCTTTCTACAACCTTATAGTGCATTTCTAAACCTTTCAGGTATGTTATAGTACTTAACTGACTCTCCATAGAAAGGTTTTGGCCTATCTGCAACAGCCCAACCTGTTAATGTTTCTTGAACTCTTACCTCTACAATAGGCAACTTTTGGTTAATCATTTCTCTAAATACATGGTGAGCCATACCTTCTGCAGTTGGGTTATAGTCAACTACCATAAGCCTAATGTGAAGCAAACTCTCAATCTGCATAACAAGAGGCAGCATGATATCCTTGTCATAAACAATTAGTGAGTGGTCAAATGACTCAAAGAAACTATTCATTTTATCCTTTACCTCACCAAAGTCCATTACCATAGCATCATCATTTAGATGCTCACTCTCTAATGTAACTTCCATTAGGTATGAGTGTCCATGAATTGACTGGCACTTCTTGCTGTAGCTAGACACTAGTCTATGAGCTACTTCCAGTTTAAACTGTTTAGTTACTTTCATTTTTCCAACTCCCTTCTTTCATTTACAAGGTCTCTTTCAAGTGCTTGTACTGTTTCAAACTTACTAGGATACCTTACTTTTAACTTATTGATAACTCTATTCTGCTCTTTTGAGAAGTCAGTGTTGAGTACATCCATAGCAATAGCTAAGTACCAGAGTAAATCACCAATCTCTTCCTTTAAATTAGTTTCATCTAAAGGTTTACCATAGAACACATGCTTCTTTAATTGGTCTGTAAATTCAGCAGCCTCAGTTTGCATACCCATAGCAGCATGGAGCAATCTGTCTGTCCCAGGCTTTATGTTAAACAAAGTTGATTCTGTTCTTAAACAGTCCTTTGTAAACTTATCCATTTAACTTCTCCTTTATTTTATTAAAGATTGTTCTTGTAATGATAACATCCTGAAGTGCATCATGGAGCAAGTCAGTTGTATCAATATTGAAGTACTCTGCAATAGTACCTAATTTTTGGTTATAAGTTTCACCCATAACACCCATGAACTGCAATGCTTTTACTAATTCAAACACATCAATTTGCTTCCACTTAAAGAAAGAATCAAACTTAACCTGGCATAGTTCAAATGCTTCCTCAATAAAGTACTTATCAAAAGTACTATTGTTGTATCCAATTAGTAATGCTTTTGTTTTGTACTTTGAACTCCAAGTATAAACTTTGTTCTTTATAATGTTTACACATGAAGCTAGACTTGGGTAAGAAGCAAAATCCTCCTCTTTGTAGCCATTTACTTTTAGAGCATACTCACTAATAGTAACAGGTCTTGGGTAAGAGTAGGGATTTACATTCTCATTAATTGTATCAACTACCACACCATTAATTACAATTTGGCAGGAGAACTGCACTACTGCAGCTCCATCCTCAATTTTAAGTCCAGTGGTTTCAAAGTCATACCACACTTCTACTTCAGTTTTCATACTAGTTGACCTGCTTTTAGCAATGAGGTAAAACTATAACCTACTTCTACAATAGTAGTTACATTGCCTCTGGGCATCATCTCAAGTTTTACATACAGATGCTTGGGACTCAAACCTGCTAGTAATGTGTTGTAAACCTCATTGGCTAAATCCTCATGGCTTATGTTTACATTTCTAAATGAGTTAATCCATAGTTTAAATGCCTTCAACTCAACTGTATGGTCTCTGGGACAAAACTCAACTGTAATTTTACCACTATCAGGATAACCACTAACAGGACACAATGCAGACACCTCAGGGTGTATCATTGTAACCCAGTAGTTGTTTGCTGTATGCTCCTGTTTTAATTGCCAAAATACTAAATCCTCATCAGGATTAAACTGCTCAATAATATTTCTTCCATATCTAGTAGCTTCACTACCCTCTTTACTTCTCTCTTTTGCAAACTCATTCATATTATTCTCCTGGTGCCATCCAAAGGTCAATAGTGCAGTCCTTTGATAGTTGGTTCATATTGACTAATCTCATAGTTAATAAAGCCTCTTTCTCACTCATACCTGCCTTCTTATATTGAGCTACAACCTCTTGCCATAACTCAACCTCATCAACCATCTCACCAATAATCTTTTCAGCAGTCTTAGGCCCACAACCTTTAATACCCTGAATACCATCAGCACTATCCCCCATTAAACATTGGTAGAAAGGAAACTGAATAGCTTTCTTAGCATCAGTTACAATCCACTTCATTGGTATATTATACTTAATACTTTGGTAATAGTTAAAATGCCTACCCTCAACTGCATTTAGTACATCCTTGTCTACAGCACAAAGTACATACTTGTCTGAGTTATGTTTCTTAGCCCAAACTACATAATCATCTGCCTCAAAGTCCCTGTGTAACTTACCCTCAAACTCTTTAACCAACATTTCCTTTAAGTCTCTTAAACCTTCAGGGTATCTGGTTGTGGCTCTGTTAGCCTTGTAAGAACTAGTTAGTTTGTGTCTAAAGGTTGAGCCAGTTGAGAAATGAAGCTCAACATCCTTACAACCTGTAGCCACTCTAATGTCCTCAATCCTTACCTTAGCCTCACTTAAAGCAAAGTCAAGGTTGATGGAATAACCCACCTCATCATCACCCATCTCACATACACTACAAGTAGCATAGGCAATAGTATCAGCATCCACTAATGCAATTTTATCATTAGGTTCTGCCCCTTCTACACCTAATCCAGAGTTAATTTTTGTTTCACTAAACATGTATACTTCTTTCTTAATGAGATTATAAACAGTGCATTTGTAGCTACTTGAGCAATGTGGGGTAAACCACTCTCCTCATCTATATAGTTACCTTGCATATACTCAGACATATGTCTTAGCAATGCTGCCTCATATCTTTTGATGTCCTCTCTGGATGAGTTAACTCTCCAGTTCTCTTCTGGCTTAGGATACTTAATAATACCATAAGTCATAACCTTTGCAACTTCATCCATTGCATCAAAAGGTACTAAGTCATAGCGTAGCTTACCCAAATCTTGCTTAACAGGTGTACTGTCCATTTATTGCCTCCTCAATATCAGTTTGGTATGTAGCCATACCTTCAAGTTTGTACTCATACTTAACTTCTCCATGCTCAATATCCTCCCAGTTGTAGTTTGCACTAACTGTTACTGGCATAGGCAAATCACTAATGGGTGCATTTTTCATAATCTGGAACCAAGCAACTTGGAAACATATTGCAAGTTTCTTAGCTACCTTCTCATATACTTCTGGATTATCTGGGGCATCAATAATAACAGCATCATGGATAAAGTTTACAATGAAGGAGTCATACTCCTTAGCTAAGTCTGCATACTTGTATAAATAATGTACTGCTAATTTAGCTACCTCTGCACCACTACCCTGATTTCTAATATTGTTCAGGTCAGTATATTTTGATGCCTTGTATCTTCTACCAGATATAGTCTCATCCATGTTAGTCTTTGACTTTCCATTTCTAATATGCCAGGCCTTAATATCACTAAACCCATCCTTCCAGTCATCAAATGCTTTGGATACAACAGGAGTGGGTAACCAAATGTTTGATAACTTACATACTGTACGCTGGAAATTCTGTTTTCCTCCTCCATAAAGTGCAAGGAAGTTTAACTGCTTAGCCACAAATCTGGGTCCCACACCTTCAGGAAGCAATGACTCATCTAGTTCAAGGTTTTGACTAGCATAGGTATGAAGGTCAATGCCTTTTCTATAAGCTATCTCCATATTACGCTCAGGCAGAATAGCACAAATGCTTCTTAACTCAAGTTGTGAGTAGTCAGCATAAACTAGTATTCTTCCACTATCTGGTGTATGCCCCCACATGCTTTTCATTGTTCTTGGGTACTGGGATAGGTTTTCCCCATCTGACTGTACTCTGCCTGAAATAGCATGAGGACTAAAATGAGCCTTAATTCTTCCATTATGGTCCATAAAGCTTCTTGCTCTGTCTACAAAGTTTAGTCTCTTTAGAGCTTTTCTTTTCTCAATAATAAGCTTTGCATACTCTCTCTTTTGCTCAGAGTGCTTATACTCTGTCTCCATAACTTTCTTTCCATTAGTTAGTGTAAACTCCTCACCTGTTACACCATCAGGTTTATTAGCTACCATTGCAAGTGCTTCTTCATCACTAACATGCTTTAAGCCCAGTAAATTTCTTACCTGAATATAACTATTAACATTAAAGTTAGCAGGTAACTGCTTAGTTAACTCAGCTAATAGTTTAGTATCATTTTCTACAATATCCTGTAACTTCTTTGTATCCACAGGCATACCAAGCTCAGACATACTAAGAGCATGCTCAGCAGTTAGTTTATCCAGCTGGTATACAAAGTCATCCTTATAGTGCTTAACAGCATTATATAGGTGGGGTAACTGGAACACATCTATTGCACCATACAGGTACTGCTCCTGTGTTAGGTCTCTTAAGCCCGAAAATCCTTCAATGTAGCCAAACTTAGTTTGTAGTCGTTCAAAACTCTCCTGCATATCTTTCTTGACTAACCCTTCCTTTTCATAGGGGTCATAACCAAGAACTCTTGTTAAGCACATATCTAGTGAGTACTTCTGCCATTCAGGATGAGCTAATCTTGATAGGTAGAAAGTGTCTTCCCATTGTTGAGGTATCTCAAACATCTGGCAATCTGCTTTGAAGCAGTACAAGTCATAAAGAAAGTTATGACCAACTAGTTTACAGTTACGGATTAAGTCCCAAATTAACTCAACCTGGCCACTAAGAGCCTTAATGTCCAGGTTAAGAACTTGGTCCCAGCCCTCTTGATAGACTTGGACCAACCTAATATCTGAGTAGTACTTAGCCGTTTCTGTATCTACAAATAGGGGCTTGGAACTGTCAATAGCAGTTGCCAACTCTCTAGGAGTGCTTAATTTGTAGATACTCATTTACTACAACTTTGGTTTTGGT
>SABI01000287.1 GCA_009929055.1 Spirochaetia bacterium
ATATACTACCTCAACTTCTGGACGGAATATTTCTTTTAGATTTTTTGAAGAGATTGATTTAAAACTCTTTTATAATCGCCAAAACGAAATGTACCCAAACTAATCAAACGAAATGTACACCTATCCAAAACGAAATGTACAGCAAAAAAACACACACGCACAAAAAAATTAAAGGGCATTTAACTACAAATTAAATGCCCTTTAATAATCTATATATCATAATTAGCCGTTAGCACCTCGACCTTCCTTTTATTACGCTGTTCACACTTAGCATTAACACTAATCCTCATGTCAAAGCTCTTGGTTTTCCAGCCATACTTCTTAGTGAACTCATCAAGAACCTCACTCGGATAGCTTGACAATAGGAACTTTCCTTTAATCTTAGAAAGAGTCTCTAATAACTCAGTATAATCAGTTAGAGAATACCCATCGTAATGCCCCATATTAGCATTATAGTAAGGAGGATCACAATAAAAGAATGATTCCTCACTATCCCTGCCACGAATAATATAACAAGCATCTGCACATTCAATTGATACATTTTGCAATCTTATTGCCAGGTCTTCAGTGAAATTATCCTTGCTGTTCTGAATCTTCTTAGGAGTTCTGCCCTTGCTCTTATCATAACCCCATGAATTATCTAATTGAGCACCGAATGATTGATTTGACAATACCCACAACGCCCAAGCTCTCTTTACTTCTGAAAACATATCACTATTGTTGTAAATAGTGCTCGCCTTGCGATACATATCACGACTATTAAGAGTAATCTTAATCTCTTTCTCAAGCTCAATAAAATGATTCTTAACGACCATATAGAAGTTAATCAACTCTCTGTTTGTGTCGTTCAACACTTCCACACTTGCTGGCTCTTTCGCCCAAAATATTGCAGCTCCTCCAGCAAAAGGCTCAGCATATAATTTATGCTCAGGAATTAGAGGTAAGATTTTACTTACCATTGTTTGTTTGCCACCATAATAAGTAACAGGTGTTTTTAAGTTTAACTTTTCCATTTTTCTTTTTGTTTTTGTTATATATTTTGTTTTTGTATCTTTGCATCCTCTCACTATAGCCAATAAAAAAGATGCGGTAACATCTACCAGAGACATTATGCCTCTGTTCTTGATGTTACCGCATCTTAATACATAGGTTGGGTGAGAGCTTCCTATGTAAGTTCAGGGGCTTTTTATTTGCCCCTAATCAATCTAACTAACCATTTACTAATCTTTTCTTTATTAAACCATAATAAAACCGCTATCACAGCTCCCAAGCCCAAATACCACCATGCCCTGGTACTATTTATTTTCTTTGTCTCCTTAATGTCTTCTTCTTTCTTTATATCAATCTTAGTCTTTTGATTGCTTGCTTGAATAACATTACTAAGACTATTCCTCTTAACTTCACTAACAGCTTTCTTCTCTTTGCTTTGACTCTTAACTTTCCCTTTAATAGTTTCCTTAATAGTAGTACTATCTGGACAAATTACAGTTGTCCTATTTATCTCAAATTCAGCAATAACATCTTTATCCACCTGACTGGAGTCAACAACAAGAACAGAATTACTTGCATTCTCTTCCTGCTTTAAAGCTTCCTGCTCAATGATTGACTTATCAACTTCTATCTTATTAGTTGCAACCTTCTTAGAAGTGCTACAACTAATAATCAACACCATTAGAAGCAAGTAACTGCTCATAATGTGTAATTTTGTCCTGTAACTCCTTAATTTGCTTTTCATATCTAACCATTTTTTTTGTTTCTGCTTTTAGCTTATCTATTTCAGCCTTGAGCTCCCAAATCTCCTTAATTAATTTAGAATTAGTTTCCCTTAGTTGAGAACATTCCTGGAGTAAGTTATCAACTCTTTTCTCTAAGGAATCTACGATTTTCTGCCAAGTAGTAATTGCGGCATCGATATTAGCAATATCTTGCTGTTTTCTTGAGAATATCCAAGTGGTAAAGCTTGAGGCAAGCCCTGTACCAAATGCGATTAGAATAGTGATTAACCAGTCCATATATCTATAATTTGTTTTCTTTAATCCACAACTTTACATTGAATGAAGGGCAAGCCTTAGCTGCAAATTCATTATGTCCGTGAATTGTAGCCGTTGGGAATTGCTTTTTCAATTCCTTAACTAAATTAAGCAACGCTACCTTTTGTGATGCAGTTCTTGTATCCTTTGGTTTCATTGCTTTGTCGCAACCTCCAACATAACAAATCCCTACACTATTAGAATTATAGCCTTGAGTATGAGCACCAGGAAGAGTAATATCTCTACCCTTCCAAACTTCACCATTTAATCCAATTATATAATGATAGCCAATACCATTATATCCTTTATCTCTATGCCATTTCTCTATCTCTTGAACAGTAACAGCTCTTCCTTCAGGAGTAGCAGAGCAGTGAATAATTATTTTACCTATTGTTCTCATATTATCTAAATTCAAAATGCTCATTTTCTTTTACAATCATTGTTGTAAATGGCAACATAGACTTGTTAATTTTTTGTATTTGGCTTATCAAGATTTTGCTTCCAGAGAACAATATTCTATTTTCTCCTTCAACCTCTATCTAAAGACACAAACACTTATCATTATTTGATTTCTCAAATTTACTTTCGTCAATCTTATAATCTTTAACTATAACAAGCTTATTAAGTATCTTGCTTATCTTTATCTTCTCCCCACAAAATGGCGACTCAACGTTTATTCCAAAATCCTTAAATGAGTTCATATTATAAAATTCCAAAGTTTAAACAATCCTTTTCTATTTGCTCCTTCATTGCCTTTCTAATAGCAAGAAAATCAATATATCTTGACACAAATAGCTCTTCTTGGTCTGCCTCACAAACTCCAAGCTGAACAGCGTTATAATCATTTATAAGTTTCTCTTCTTGCTGGTTAGGATATAAAGCATTTAAGACTTCTTTTGTGATTTTTTCTTTCGTTACTGTAGCATATACAGTTACTTCAAAACACTCCCAAGATGTTCTTTCTTCTGCTACTTTTTGAACAATCTCCCAACGATAGTAAGATAGGTTGTTTTCTATTTTTTCATAAGCCATTGGC
>SABI01000288.1 GCA_009929055.1 Spirochaetia bacterium
CTTATCATCGGAAGACCATTTTTGAGAGTAAGGTGGATTAATCATGCCTACTGTAGGTCGATGAGCTTTTATACTATCACGGAACCCAAAACAGCTTCCCATCTTAAGGTTAGCCTTACCATCTCCTCGAAGTATCATATTAGAACAGGCCAAAGCGAACATGTTGGGGGACTGCTCAATACCTACGAGGTTATTCTGCTTAATCTTCTTCTGAAGGTCAGTATCATCTCCAGCTTGAGTGAGCATGTCGTGCATAGCAGAAATTAGAAATCCACCAGTACCACAACATGGGTCAACCACTACAGAATTAACTGTCAAGTTAGCCAACTTACAGAATAGCTCTGTTACATGGGTAGGGGTTAATACAATTCCAAGTCCCTTTTTATCTCCACCGGTATACCTTAAGAACTCTTTGTAAAATTCACCCACCATATCTATGGAAGAATAGGTGGAATGATACACATTGTTTTCAAGCATCTTAAGAAAAGTAACAAGGGTATCACCCTTTGTAAGTTCTGGATGTACGGCAATAAAAGAATAGGGCTGTATGATGGAGTTGATTTTGTCACCATCGATATTGGAATCTTCCAGCACCTGTTGGATAGCTCTTACGGTTTCTGAAGCCAACCTTTGAGCCGTAGGGATGGTATTGTAGCTTTCCCTGAAAGTTCTATCATAGAGAGCAATCAAAGCTCCGCCAACAATA
Organism: Spirochaetia bacterium; assembly: GCA_009929055.1. Classification (GTDB taxonomy): domain Bacteria; phylum Spirochaetota; class Spirochaetia; order Sphaerochaetales; family Sphaerochaetaceae; genus SABI01. The sequence continues at coordinate 707 of SABI01000288.1, forward strand.
AGTGGCTTCTCTGTCTCACTTAACTTAGCAAAGTCTCGAAGATAATTATGAATGATTTTTGCATAATTAAGGAGATTGGCTTCTTGAAGCATTTCGCCTCTCAGCTCTTGAGCTACGCTGTTAGTATAATAGACCTCATCCATAATCTTTGTAAGGTTAAGTTCTTTACGGGCCTTTTCAGTTACTACAAAGCTGGAGAGTTTCTTCTCATTCTCGCCAGATACAGCCAAAGCAATAACCTTAAAGTTCTTGGTTAAGAAGCTGGCGTAATGAAGAACACCATCCACTGCATAATTCACAGGGTCTGATAGGTTAGCTGATTGGTGCTTTTTAGAATCGGCCTTACACTCAACAATCATTACTACATCTGGAGCATTTGAGAACTGTACAATAAATTCAGGACGGCCAGAGTTGCCCTTGCCTGATTTACTGGCTTTATTAAGTGCCTGTTGAATCAAGCTATTCTTGGAACTTTGCTTTTCAATATTAATATATCCAAGGTTCTTTAATTCTTCACATACAAAATCTTCTACAATCCGTTCATTCATTTTATTTTCTCCTTAAATTTAAAGCGCCCGGAGGGATTCGAACCCTTGACCTAATGGGTAGAAACCATTTGCTCTCATCCTCTGAGCTACGAGCGCATATTTGGGTGTTGCCGAGGTGGATTTGAACCACCATGTCTTACGACTGCAGACTATCCTCTGCTGCTTTTACCGTTTCGCCATCGACAACATATTTATTTAGAAATCTTACTAATCATTCCTTGGAAGAGCAGCAGCTATCACTGCAAATATCACTATAACTAAAGCAAGAGGTGGGCAAAGCAAAGCCGCAAGAATAAACATTGTTATTCCACACCCTCCTCTGCCACTGGCAAGAAGTACGATAAGCACTATTATTACCAAGATTGCTAACGCAGCCATATATTAGTCCTCCACTCTCTGAATACAGATGGTACAGAGACCAAAATCATTTATTTCACTTCTTGTACATTTTAGGTTATTGCCTCTCATAGACTCGAACTATGACTAATAGCTCCAAGGGCTACTGTCCTACCAATTAGACGAAGAGGCATTGAGTCCCCCAACAGGGTCCGAACCTGCGTAACTCGATCCTATAGCGTGCTGGTGAGTGCTTTACCGGTTAAGCTATGGGGGACAGGAAACCTACCACCAAGAAGTATAAAATAGCCTTCGGCCTTTACTTAGCTGTACTTTCATCTTAGCGACCTGTTCTAAATCATACTGCTTTTCTTCTCCATCTGATTGGCCAAAGAAGAAGCCACGTGTCTCTGGAAGGATTTCCTCATTAATTGCTTTTTCAAGGTTTACAACATCCTCTTCAAAAAGCTCTATATAGACACAATTGAAGCTCTCTTCACCACCACGCTCACGATAAAGCTCTTCCATCCAACCATGAAGGTTTGGGTGCTTTCGCCAATAGCAAAGCTCATTGGTCATTTTTACTTTGTGGATTTCTTCCACTGGCTTCTTACTGCGTGTACTATAGACGTACATATCTAATCCCATGGTTCACTCCTTTTTAAGTATGGCGCAACTTATTCTTTTTGGTACCATACACTCTTTTCTAATTTTAGAAGATTGAAAAGCTCTTCTTCTGATAAATCTTTAAATTCATTGTCATGTCTATGAGCATATTGACAAGTAACATACCAGTCATCCCCTGGATAAATAGCATTTAGGTTTTTATACATAATGGGCTCTAAATCGTAATTAATGGCATAATAAATACCGCCTTTAAATACAAACAACAATTGATTGTTCTTATCTCTTTTAAATACTATACTTGTAAGATTATAAGCACAGCATTTATCTTTATGGTTAAATAAAGAGTTTGAAGGAGCCCATCCAAACTCACCATCTTTCATATTACATACATGCAGCATTCGATGTGCATCTGGTATCTTAGAATGAAACATAAAACCTCCAAAAGAAAAAGCCCTGAAATCAATCAGGGCTTTAAAGCAGGATGCGGTTTTTCTTTTCCAATAAAGAGTTGTTTTGCTGGACGCATCCTTGTTCCAATCCTCACCAATTTCTTGGTGTTACTTCACTATCTCGTAGTGTATGACTCTGTCTGTCTTACCACGAATTACCTTATAAAGTCCTAACTCTTTAGCTACCTTCTGAGGTAAATCGAACTGTACACGGTTAGGGCGATGAAGCGGTAAACCGCCTCTGTCCATAACCGTCACTGTTGTCGAATGGCGTCCGTAGTGCATTCTGATTTTAGTACCAAAAGCAAAACATCTTGAAGCGACATAATGACTGTTGTGACTAAATCTAAGACCTGAAGCCATCTTCCTGCCTTCAAACTTTCTGGCATAGGTAGTAAC
>SABI01000289.1 GCA_009929055.1 Spirochaetia bacterium
AGAGCTGGCCACTTATAAGAGCCATAGCTAAGGGTAAGTTTTACGTGGTTTGCCCCCGTTGATTTATTGTTTTGTAATACTTTCATCTCTTCAATTATAGCTTTACTAATCATAAAGTGTATTGGTGGATTTCCTTCTCCATAGGGCTCTATAAGCTCAACAATTTCTATAATTTTTGGACTTAAATAGTGAGGAGGAAGTTCTAAATCAATAGTAACCCTCTCTTCGACCTCTTCAATAGCATTGAGGGCCGCTATGGTCTCTTTCATCCTCTCTTTGAGAAGTGGTAAGTTTTTAATTTCCATGCTAAATCCACCAGCACATCTGTGTCCACCGTAATCGAGAAAGAGGTCACCATAGTCTGAAAGGAAATCTCTAATGTTAAAATAGGTAGGACTACGTAGGGATCCTGTTATTCTACTCTCATCTATATAGGCTATCACCATCGAAGGAACTTTGAATTGTTTTAATAAACGAGAAGCCATAATTCCAGTTAGCCCCCTGTTCACTTCCTTGTCTTCTACCATTAAAAATTTATTATCAAAATCATCACAGCTTTTTTTAGCTTTAGGGAGAATCTTATTCCAAGACTTTTCCCCCTCTTTTTGTCGTGCACTATTAAGTTTAAGGAGTTCTGTTGTAGCGAGGCTTGCTTCATCGTAATTAGTAGAGAGAAGCATGATAAGGGCAACCTCCGGAGTTCCCATTCGACCACTCGCGTTGATAATGGGGGTAATTTGCCACCCAACATCTGTTGTACTAAGTCTCTTTCCTAACAAGTTCTGATGGGTAAGTAAAGGAATGAGGGACTTTCTGTTTCCTGAAGTGAGTAGATTAAGACCATGCTTCACCATAATTCTGTTTTCATCAGCCATTGGCATCAAGTCTGCTATTGTTCCTAATGCTACTAAGTCAAATATTGTATGGTACTCATCTCTCAGGTAGGGAATAAGACGAATTACATGGGTAGAAAATAGGCTAATTAAGACATCTAATTCACTCATCTTTGCAGAATATTTTACACTTTTACTCATTTGAGAAAGGGCAAAAAGACTCTTTTCTCCAACTTGAGGTATGGTCTTTATAAAAAGGGGACGTAGTTCTATAAGGTGAATATCTACTTTAGAGAGGAATGCTGCATGTAATATCCTATTTTCAACTTCAACATCAAGGGCGAAAATAGGAAGATTACAGTTAAGGAATTTAATAATTCTACTTTGACTTACTGCTAATGCTCCAGGGACAACTTCTTCTACCATCCGCTCAGTTTCGATGAGATTTCTCATCTTTACGGCCTCTATGATAAATGTTTCTTTCCCTTTTTCACTATTTCCTGGGCAGGTGTGGATAAGGAGAACCTCTTCTTGAAAGGCATCACTTAAACCAAAGCCAAGGGCCCATATTACTTTAGCGACCACACCACAGCCAGCTAGGTGGGTAAAAGGATAATTACACTCCTCTATCTTTGGGTCAATAATTGAGTGGGCATCAGGTACATACTCCCCTGCTAAGTGATGATCTGTAATAAGGACATCAATTCCTAAAGAAGAAGCATATTCTACTTCATCAATGTTTGATATCCCACAGTCTACTGTAATAATCAAGGTAACATCTTCACTATGAGCTTCATCGATTCCAAGGGAAGTGAGACCATAAGGCTCATCTCCTTGCGGTAGGCGCCAAGAAGTTTCAATTCCTTGAGAAGTAAGAAATTCAACTAACAAAGAAGTAGAAGTAATTCCATCGACATCTCTGTCTCCAAAGATTCTGACCTTCTCCCCTTCCCTTTTAGCTTCCAAAACTCTCATCACAAAACTTTCCATATCATCAAACAAAAATGGATTGTGAAGAAAAGAGAGATCAGTCTCTAAAAAATATTTAAGTTGTTCTTTTTCACTTACTCCACGACGACTAAGGAGTGTAGCTTTTATATAATCGATTCCAAATTGGTCATGTAATGACCTTAAACTATCTACACTGACAGCCTCTTTTACCCATTGCTTCATTCATACCTCTTAACTTTATCTATATCCTTTTCTCATCTAGATGAGAAGGAAACTTTTCATAAGACTCTTAAGTGAATATCCTAATATAATATTCATGTAGTCAACTAGAGCATACACTATTTTCTTCGTTGCTGCTTCACTTAGTACTACTTTTACTGCCTCTTGTATTGAAAGATGGTGAGTAAATCGAAGGTATCTCATCATTCCAGGAGAGAACCTCACCTTATAGGGCTCACTTGCTTCATCAAAACACCGAGTGCAGCAAAAGATGTTTTGAATAGGATGGACATAGACTATCTCTTCTTCCTTATAAGGATTATCACACAAAGAACAGATATGTAAGTCACTCATAAGGCCCATGATTCCTATCACCCTATACATATATTGGATAAGGACATTCATAGGAGTAACATCTATTTCATTTAATAAGAGAATTGAAGAGAGAAGTAAGTCATAGAGTTCACTATAATCTCCCCCGTGCATTTTGAGGATAATTTCTACACACGCTTGAGAAGTATAGTGACGAGTCAAATCTCCCTTAATGTTATCAATGTCATAGGAGATAGTAACATCTTTAAGGGTATATTCTTCTTTCGATCTAACGTAATAGAGATAGGCAAGAAGGGGGGTGCACGATTCACTTGCACTAGAGAGCTTTCCTTTCTGTCCCCCATAGATAATTGCATCAAACAAGCCTAATTCTTTTGAAAGGAGGGTAACTCTTTTATGCATAGCACCCCATTTCTTACTTGTGAGAACAATACAATCACTTTCTATATTACGTTCCAATGAAGACTCCATCTCGTGATAACTCTACCTCTTAAAGATTACTTTTACTTCAAATATTAGTCAACCAAAGAGAGATGTGTTATAAGATAGGATAAGGATTCATAGGCTTTACCGATAACGGCAAGGGTTAAGTCATTCTCCTAATCAATAAAAACTACAGACGCTTATTTCCTCTTTTCGGGAATAAACATAGAAAACATTAGAAACCACAACAACCCCAATAAGGTAATTAGAGACCCTTCTCCTTTAAAAACTAGGAGTAAGT
>SABI01000290.1 GCA_009929055.1 Spirochaetia bacterium
TTCATCCACTAATCAATATTATTTCCATTGCCATTGATGTTGCCTGATTGTGCAGGCCTTCGAGGACGGCCAGACCCACTCCTAGTGCTTGTATCATGTTTACGCATAATGCTAACTGCTCCCCAGCTGTTGTTCGGTTATCAATTCCTTCGGTACTGATATCCTGGTCATAGGAAACTACAAGGTCAGCAAACCTCATATCAAAGTCATGAATTACCCTGTTAATTTCAGGAGTTAACTCATTTTCTTTTAATGTACCTATGCTGAACTCATCCATTTGCTCATAAGCAATTGGGATATCTTTCATCGAAATAACCCAGGGGTTATGATTTGAGTATTATTTTTATTGGTAGCATCAGCAGCCTCTTTAATCTTAAGTGCAACCCATGCACTCCATATCTGAATAAGTACATCCTTATGTCCTAACAGCTCCATTGGAATACTTTCAGAGGAAGCTACATTCATAAGTCCCTCTCGCACTGCCCAGCTATTAAGGTAAATCGAAATCTTCTCTTCGGTCTCACCTTGCAGTGTCTGCATAAAGAGGTCTTCACCCTCTTTCCAAACAATCATTCCAATAACCTGTTGATAATTGGCATCATCTGCTGGATTGCCAAGTCGTATATTCTTTAATCCGTTTTTCAGCCCTTCGAGGTCTTTTGGGTCTGCTGTTATAGTTGTAGGTCGGTCGCCTTCTTTAATCAAAGAAACTATTCCAGAAGCCAACTTCTTAATTAGCTTCTCTTGTTCCGCCTCAGGTAAATTATTGAATCTCTCCATCTTCATCCTCCAAAGTCAATTCCTTGACTGTTTTTTGTTTTATTTCGGTAGCTTTTTCCCACTCTAAATGCGGGTTATCATTCTGATGTGGGTATACTCCCAAAGCAATATAATTCAAGGAATGTTGAATTAGCTTTTGGAGTATATCTGTTTCAAGCATCTTTCCTTCAATGCTGTTGGTTGTAAATACTAACCCAAAAGGAGGCTTTACATAGTACCACTGTGAAGCCTCTTTCTTATTCTTCAACCCCTTGGCAAACTCCAAAGTGATAGAAGGATTCAAAGCCTTATGTGCTGCATTACCTAAAAGAATGGTTACCTTAGGCTGTACAAAAAGAGCTTCCAACTCCAGCCACTTCTTACTGATAATAATCTGTTCTTCAGTAGGCGCCTTCTTAAGTACATATTTTATAAGGTCTGTCACATAGATTGGTACCTCTTGTTTTTGTGGTTTCTTCTTAAGGTTTTGCCAGCTTTGTCTTTCAAGGCCCATCTCTTGTAACACATCATCAAAAAATTGAGAAGGATATGGAAGCTTCTCGAAGCTCTCCAGCTCCTTGGGATTGTTTAGCTCATTGGGTACACATTCAATCTCTACAGCTTTACCTGCAGGGAAGCAGGAATACACATTGGAACATTTACCACACCTACTGGCAGAGAGGGTCTTTAATCCAAGAAGTGGAACTAATGGTTTATCATTTACCTCAGTACTATTTACAAACATAATATCAGAAGGATAGAGACCGTCTGCATAAGTCGGCACTTTTAAAGCATACTCAGTTGTTTCTTTTAAGGTGTGTCTATACCTTGCGAATATATCTTTTAACACGGGGCTTATGTCTTCCCCATTACCCATCTTATTTGTTAGGATAAGAAGGGTTGGGTCGGCCATAGGCCCCAACAACTCTTTTAATAGTTTAGATACTGCTGTCCACTCAACCAAGAATATCATCCTTAGCAACGTATTCATAGGTTGTACGAGCTATCATTTCAACCTCTTGACATTCTATAAGCTCATGAGCATTGTATTGTTCAAGAGTTTCTGTATAGCCTTTTGACCTCTTATGAATAAGCCTGAAGTATTTCCCTTCATGTTTAAATATGAGCTCAAATACATTCAACCCTGTAAGAGAATGCTCTTTATAAAGTACCCTCTCATATCTTAAAACATACTCATTGGCAATTAGGTCTCTTAATACATAAACTGGGTATTTCATTAGTCTCCCTCACCCATACCAAACATTTCGATACATTTATCATTACGCATGTTATCCATGCCTATGTTTTCCGTTCTAAATTGTAAACAGGCATATCCAAAACACCGCATAAATCCAACTTGAGATAATATTTTGAAGTGCTCACACTCTTCACTACAAACTACACCATCGAATTTGGCAGTTGTTAGGATAGGTATTGTTACACTAGTTGGCATTGTCTGCCTCACTTTCAATAGCTCTCTTGCAATCTTCAAGTGTTGCTTCACTTTCATAAAGCAAATCTTTTAATGAGATGTCCTTTATTTCCGTGCAGTCGCAATCTCTGCATTTAACACATACAGTTATTCCGCCTTTGCACTCGCCTGTTCTTTTTGTACGAAAGTATATCATTACTACTTCCCGAATGCCTTTTGGCAATCTTCAGCAGTTACACCAAGTTCGTCCAAAAACTCACGCAATGTGTAACTTCGTGCGGTTTGTCCGCCCTCATATACTTGTACAGAACACGTTACCTTGTTTGTACTTGTACGCCGCATTACAGTTGCGTCTCCGCCATCGACTTCCATAATTATACAGTTGATATCTTCCAATAGTTTCATTCTTCATCCTCCACGAATAGCTCTTCCGAAAGCTCTACTTCCTCATCTTCGTTCTCTACAGAGACGGTAGTAATCCGCTTTACCATTTGAGCATCTTGGACTTCTTTTTTGAGTACATCCCAAAGTTTATTTTCACTGATATACATCATGAGATTATCTTTACCCTGAATTTTCTTATCTCCATACCCATAGTAAGGGCCACCAACGGTAACTATGCCGTACTTGATAGCACTTTGAATAATAGGGGTATACTGGTCAACTCCATAGCCATAAATAACTCGATAGGAGGTTTTACTGTTGGGCTTACCCCTTCCAGTATTTAGCTTTACAACGTCTACATGCACCGTGTGGCCCACTATATCCTTGTCGCCTACCCCATCCAGGATGACAGCAGCGTCAGGGTCTATGTTGGCCAGGAACTCCACATTCTTTCTAACGAAGAAGTCGGCTTTAGGACACGTC
>SABI01000291.1 GCA_009929055.1 Spirochaetia bacterium
GATTCATCTAAAAGTCTGCAATACATATCGTATCCGACTTTTTGCATATTCCCATGTTGCTCTCTGCCCAGTATGTTTCCAGCTCCCCTGATTTCCAAATCCTCCATGGCAATCTTAAAACCACTTCCCAGTTCAGTATATCTTGTCAAAGCATCCAATCTCTTCCCTGCATCCGTAGTCAAAACTTTTCCTTCCCTAACAGTAAAATATGCATAAGCCAAATTGTGGCTTCTTCCCACCCTTCCTCTTAACTGATAAAGTGCGGATAACCCAAGCATATCGCTATCAATTACTATTAGAGTGTTTGCACTGGGCAAATCAATCCCATTTTCTATTATTGTTGTTGAAACCAGAACCTGATACTCCTGATTATAAAATGAATTTATTCTATCCTCGAGTTCAGCTGCACCCATTTGTCCATGTGCATAAGTAACGGCTATATCCTCTCCCACCAACTCCTGGACTCTTCTATAAAAGGACTCGATTCCTTGCACTCTGTTAAATAGAATAAATACCTGACCCCCTCTTCCGACTTCCCTCTTAACTGCATCTTTTACCAATGAGTCAGTATATTCAACAACATAGGTTTCAACAGGCAATCTATTTTGAGGAGCATTTTCTAATGTAGAAATATCTCTTATTCCACTAAGAGCCATGTGTAACGTTCTAGGCACTGGAGTTGCCGAAAGAGATAGTACATTAACGTTACTTTTCATGAGCTTAATCTTTTCTTTCTGCTCTACCCCAAACCTTTGTTCTTCATCTAAAACCAGTAATCCCAGATCCTTAAACTGAACATCTTTGCTCAAAATCCTATGAGTAGCCACGACTATATTTGTCTTTCCTGCCTCTATATCTTTCAATACCTGTTTTGTCTTATCGGGGCCTACAAACCTAGATAGCATATCAATATTTAGATTATACTTTTTTAATCTTTCACTGATAGTGTTGTAATGTTGCTGGCATAAAATTGTAGTTGGAGATAGTATTGCGGCTTGCTTCCCTTCAAGTATGGTTTTAAATATTGCTCTTATTGCCACTTCTGTTTTTCCAAATCCTACATCCCCGCATAGAAGTCGGTCCATAATCTTGCCCGATTCCATATCTCTTTTAATTTCATCGCTTGCAAGAAGTTGGTCATCCGTTTCAGTGTACTCAAAATCCTCTTCCATTTCTTTTTGCCAATAAGTATCTGGCTGGTATTTATACCCTTTTGTTTTAAGTCTCTTTTTGTAAAGCCCCACAAGGTCAATTGCCATCTCTTTAATGGACTCTTTTACTTTGTCTTTTAATTTTTCGAAGTCTCTGCTTCCAAGTCTATGGATGGTGGGCTTTCCTCCCCCGTTATACCTTTCAAGTTCATCCATTCTAGAAACAGGCAAATACAATCTATCTTCGTCTTTGTATCTAATGACGTAGTAGTCGTTTATTCCACTTCTTGTCTCCATCCTGAGCAATCCTTCAGATATTCCTATTCCATGGACATCATGAACAACATAATCCCCAACCTCGGGCATTATGAATCTCTCTCTTTTTTTCTTAAGGCTCTTCTTTTTTGTTTCGCTTCTTCTGATTACATCATCTGTACCAATAACTATTATTTTTGCTTCTGGGAAAGAAAAACCCCTGGCCACAAAGTAGGGATAAATAACGAGATTATAATCCGATTTGAAACTTTCATCCACAACAGCTTTTAAGTCATTGTTTAAGAAAAAGTCCTTTAAATAGGCGGCAGATTCCTTTGTCCCGGCAAAGATCATAACCCTTGTCCCGAATTCCAGATTTGCCTTTACCCCCTCAACCAACATTTCGTAATTCAAACTATACTTTGGTATACTTGGTGCTTTTATGTTTACAAGATATTGGGGCTCAAAAATAGTGTTACCTGAAGTAACATTCTGGAAGGACAAAAGAGTTCTCCCTTTAAGCATCTCTAAAACCATCTCTTTTGGAATTAAGCTCTTTCTATGCTCCGCAGTTGCTTCACCTTCTTCCACAAAAGACTTCACCCTAGTGTAGTGAGAATTGACTATTAACTTTACCTTGTCATCGATATTAGAGGGCTCGTCAAGTATAATGATTGAGTCTTCTGGTAGATAATCCACTATGTTTGCCATATGCTCGTAAAAGAAGGGAAGAGCCCAAATTAGAGCCGGGTCATTAGGGTTAGTTTCCAACCTAAAAATATTCTCGTCAAATATCTCACTCAGTCTTCCATCTGTATATTTCTTTTCTGCCTGAAGCCGTTTAAGGATACTTATAGCTTGATTTTGGGATATTAATATATCACTTTTAGGATATACTGTAACTCTCTCCACCTCTTTAACTGATATCATTGTTTCGGGAGCAAACACCCTTATTTTCTCGATCTCATCCCCGAAGAATTCTACCCGTATGGGCATATCCTCCCCAGTTGGAAAGATATCTATAATGTCTCCTCTTTTGGCAAAATCGCCGTTATCTGATACCAGGTCCTCTCTTCTGTACCCACCGGTAACAAGCTTTTCTATTATCTCTTCCTGACTAATTGCCATCCCAGCTTTTATGCAAATAATGGCCTCTGACACAGTAACAGGATCTGGGAAATATTGTGTCAACCCCTCAGCTGATATAACAGCTCCCGCAACTTCACCCCCAATAATCTTACCCAGAGCTGCCATTCTCTCTGCTAGCGACTCCTGAGATGCGATAGCAATATTCAATAATAACTCATCCTTTTCAGGTATAAGCACTACCTCGCCATCAGCATAATCGCTTAAAATTCTATGGGCTTCCCTAGCTCCCAGCCGGTCATTTGTGACATACAAAAAGAACTTCCTCAGTCTAGTAGCTATAAAATATCTGGTGTTTTGGGCAGAATAAAACACCGAGGAAGATTTTTTACCCCCCACGGCCTCGACTAGCGAAATCATCTTTTCGCCAAGATTTTCAACCCGTAAAAACTTCGGTAACATATATTATTTTAGCGGTCAAACTTCCAGCAATCCAAGCGCAAACCATCACTGTTAGGCTACACTAGCCTTCGTTTGTCCTGTGCTTCATTATAT
>SABI01000292.1 GCA_009929055.1 Spirochaetia bacterium
CAAGAACCGTTATCTCTTCGCTTATCGTTTTTCTCCCTATGAAGAACCCAACTATAAAAGATATGATAATTATAATAATATGATAGCTTTTCATAAAAACCTGCTTACTTTATAAATTTGACTCTTTAACCTCCTTTTCCGGTATACTCCATCCCCCTCTCTACTCCCTTCATCGTTCGTATTCCCTTCTACGGTTATACAATAGGAATTATCATCCCAAACATCTATAAAACCTACGTGAGCTATTCTTCCCTTATTAGAAAAGTATATACCGAATACGTCCGCTTTCTGGGGAGTTTTATTTCCCTTGGCTCCCCTAGTATAAATCGTACTCTTATTAGGAAACCAGGAAGGTGAATAAGCGGAAACAATGGCATCTACTTTGGCTTGCTTAAATGTCCACGTGACGAATGCTGCACACCACGGATTCCCCCTCTTCAGGTTGCATGATCTTAAATACTCTTCTACTCTTTGTCCGTCGTTATTCCCGGTTCGTTCTCTGACTCCAATTTCATTAGAATAGATAATAGATACTCTCTCTAATTGAGCGTGTAAGAGAGAAGAACTAAAGACAAAAGCAACGAGAAGAATATAAAATACGAGATTGTTATTTTTTGCCATGCGGTAAGTTGATTAAAATCAAATTTAAGTTCATTGAGAAGATACTTCCTATACGTACCGAAGAGTAGTCCCATAATCAACCATGAAAATGAAGCGTACACTAAGAGTTGGATTATAGAGAATATGATAACCTGAAATACTCCTGCATCGTAAACGGCCGAAGTGTTGTCGAACAGTCTTAATAGTGGGATAGATAATATCCATACCACTAAAGCGATAGGAACGGAGTAAATCTCCGGGAACCTCTTGAAAAAGTCTTTTATTTGTTTCATTTTATAAGTTTGATTAAATCTCCAAAATTAGTAAACAGCATCATGATTATTGCGCCTGCAAGAATTAAGTAAAGCCATTTAGGATTCTCGCTAAAGAACATAACGACTTTAATCTTTTCGAACTTCTTGTCTGTGTCCGCTTTGTTATCCGCGATAGCTTTCATCAAGGCTTCGTGTCTCTCTGTATTTCTGTCTTCTAATTCTTTGAAATTTGTATCCAAGTCTAAAGCCATTGTTTTTAAAGCTATTGCGTATTTTGATTCATCTCCATTTAATATGGCCTTTGTTTTATCAAAGTTGTTTCCCATAACATTTATTTTATGAGTTTCAGACTTAAGAGGTAAATATCCTCTTCTTTTTCAATGTTAAGGGCCCCGCTTTGAACGATTTCATTTGCTAACTTAACAGCGCATGCCGTTTCAAGTCTCTTCCCTTTTAGTGAGCTCGGGTTCTCGTAAGTGTCCTTCACTTCAACTATTTTATATGACCGTCTTCCGATCATATACCCGGATATAATTCCGATTAAAAAAAATAGATACATCATAGTCGTAAAATTTAGTTTATCTTAATCTGTTGTTAAATGCTTCATCAACAATTAACTCTATATAGTTAAACGCTACATCCGTTCTTACCCCTCCAGATAGGGCAATCATAAAATATTTATAAGCATTTGTTTTATTCATCTTAGTTATCATATCTCTTATGTCGGATAGATTCTCAGCTCCGGATAAAACTGTGAAGTGATCACCGTCTTTAGAACCTAATACGTAAAAACCTGCTCTGCTAAATATTGTAACGTCTTCACCCGCGTATTTAACTTGGCTTCCTTCGTAATATACGTTTGAAGCGGATGGTCTCATTACACCTCTTAAAGCTGTTTGAGTAACTCTCTTAGGAGTGTTTGTCCCAAGTTTAATCGGTCTGGTTAAGATTAAAACGTTATTTATCGTCCAGCGATTATTGAACATGTTATAGATTCCTCCATCGCTGAATAAAGCTAGTGACTCCGGATAAGAGTTTAAGAATTTAGATATCACAACGTCGTTTGTATTCTTCCAAAGGTAAATCTTATGCCATTGTCCTGAAGTGAGATTATAAACATAGGAATACTTATAAGACGGGTTTGAAACTATTACCTCTTTATCTTCGTAACAGAAACCAACTACCGCATCTTTTAGGTAAATGTGAAACTCCGAAGAAGAGAATACGTTATCCATTCCTGCTACCGTTGCAATCTGATTAAGAACCGGACTGCTTGATTGGGTAGTTGGTAGGTAACCTTCTATATCCTCTGAGATATTTTTTGTCTGTGCACCAGAGATCATCATTAAAGATGATTGGGTAGCAAAAACTACCGCGTTATCCGTTGAGCAAATGGACTTCGTGTTACTACATACGTCCCTGGTCACCGGACTTGAATTAGAGTAAACCGTACTCTGACCGACTGAGAGAGCATGTACTCCCTCTTCTGTAAATACATATAATGGGAATTGCCCGAACTGTCCGGAAGATAGTGCGGCTGTTGCGGATCGAAGTGCTTTGATCCGTCCGTTGGAAGGTACGTAAGTTTGTGCCGCGGGGAAGTAAGTAGGATTGTTTAAGGCTGATACCTTCAATTTATTTGGGGATATCTCCTTATTTTCCGTCGTATAAGTCACGAAATTAGACTGCGTAGTGAAGTCTGCCGGAACGTATGGTTTTAGCTGCTCTAAAGAGTAGGCTAGGTTTAGATACGGATGCGGCTTTAGATTAAATGTTCTGGTGTAATAGCTGCTCCCGCTCTGAAATTGAACTATCATCTTCTTTGCCCTGGAGTCAGGGTAAGAAAGATACGGTAATATTCCGTAAGTAGATAGTGCCTGCTGGGGGCAAGTGACTACCTTCTCTCCGCTGTCTGTATTTATGTAAACCGTCGCTCTTGCGTATAGAGTGAGTTGGGTAAAAGCTGTAGAGTCAATCCAATATGACGGTGAAGGATTGATAAACTGGGTGAAAGCGTGTCCATCGTACAAAGTCGAAGTTATATCCCCTAAGTGTAATCTTGAATTGTATACGTAGGAAACATTACCGGATAGTGAATTGTGCGTAAAACTATCATCCGGAAGCGTTTCGTTCTGCTCTATGTTTTTAAGGGAAGA
>SABI01000293.1 GCA_009929055.1 Spirochaetia bacterium
CAAAAAGAAGCTGAGAAAGTAACTCTTATTGCTCAAGTTGATGAAAAGACTGAGTTGAAAAAGAAATTGGGAGAACAGAAGGCGAATGATCTTCGTGAGACATTGATTGTCTCAGGGTATTCTCAAGAAGAGGTAAATTCTCTCAAGAAGGAGGATCTTATTAATCTGATTGTTGAACACACCCATCCCTCCCCTAAACAGAAGTAAGTTATTTTTCTTGTAACTAGATGGGCTTGCAGCTTCACAAATTGTGTGGTCTCAAGCCCTTTTTAATTAAATTCTTATGCCAACCTTAACTCTAACCTTTAAGTATAGAAAGAATGAAGATCTGATACTCTCCCCTTCAGAGATTCAGGAAACTTATCTGTATGGTGTTACTATACAAGATAAGTCAGGAAAAGATCTATCGAGTGAAGTTTATAGATTTTATATCCAGTCTGCTCAGCAAGAGCTTGAAAAATATCTTGGCATAAAGTTTAAAATGCAAGTTATTTCAGAGAGCTTAGATTTCTATGGAGATGACTTTAGATCTTTCTTATACACTCCAACAACATACCCAGTTGTTAAGCCTGTTAGTTTAACTGGTTTTCTCGGCCAGGTCAAACAACTCCAATACCCTAGCCAGTGGTTAGTTTCTAGAAAGACCAGTGATGGTGAAACATATTATAGAAAACTCTTTGTAGTTCCTACTCAAAGTGCTACTGTTCAAACTCAGGGAGTTTCTATGCTTTATTCAGGTGTTCTTCCTAATGTTGGGATGATGAACTGGAAATATATTCCAAACTACTGGACAGCTGAATATGTTACAGGGTTTGAGAAAGTTCCAAGAGATATAATGGATGTAGTAGGAAAGATTGCTACTATTGGTATTTTAAATGTGGCTGGAGATATTGTTCTTGGTACTGCAGCTTTAGCTAACTACTCTCTTTCTATTGATGGTTTAAGTCAGAGTATTGGGACAACAATGTCAGCAACAAATGCTGCTTATGGGGCTCGGATCTTGCAATATTCAAAAGAAATTAAAGATTCTTTAGAAAAGCTTAAGAGTTATTATCGTGGAATGGAAATGATTTCAATGTAAAAAATAAATTTTTATATTCGAAATATAATTTTTATATTTATAGCAAATTAAACAATATAATTATGTCACTTGATAAAATTACAAAAGATAGTATCAATGGAGTTATAGGAATTCTTAACTCTATTGAACCAGATAGAACTGCAGATATTTTACAAAAAGGTAAACCAGCAATGGTTGGGGAAATAAGAGATTAGTCTTGAGGTAGACCCAAAATCTCTGACTGAAGATAAGAAAGTTAAGACATCACTCTCATTTTATGGTAAGAAAAACCCTTTAAAGGAAGGTGTTTATATTTCTGTAGATAAGTTGATTGACTATGGAAACAGTGCTAGACAATTTATCTCTACTATTCAAGACTACTAGTTTAATATAAAAAACTATGACTCCTAAGACTATTACAAAAACTCAAATAAATCATGTTGGTACAATTAGAACTGACTTTATAACTTCTGACTTTGATGTATTCGTAGAGCAGAAAGGTTATGATGTTATTTGGGAGAGAGCTATACCCTGTCCCTGTTAAGAGCGTCAAGTTCACAAGAGCCCTTGTTTAAACTGTGCTGGTACTGGTTGGGTTTTTATCAATCCTATTCAAATAAAAGCTGTTATTACTTCAATTAATAAGAGTACTAAGTTTAAAGAGTGGAGTGTAGAGATGCTAGGCACATTTTCTTTAACAGTAACTAGTCAATATAAGTTGAACTTTATGGATAAAATTACTGTTATCAATTCTTCTGCACCTCACTCTGAAGTTTTGAAAGTTATTAGTGTTGATGATAAGATAATAAGTAAGACAATTTACCCTATAGATGATATTCTTGAGATCTTCTTATTTGAAGGGCCAAACAATAAGCTCAAATTGCTACAAAAAGGAGTTGACTATACATTTACACAGAATGAGATTACTTACTTAACTCTGGACTCTGAAAAGTATGTTTCTGTGAGTTATTTGCATCAACTTCAGTATAATGTTCTTGATTTGAACCATGATGTAAGGAATACAATTAATCTGGATACTAGTAGTAGGGAAAAGTCAATTGAGATGCCTATCTCTGCTATAGCAAGAAGATCACATGTAATAATAGGAGACTATTCACTCCCTGGAAATGATTTGTTTAACAATAGTTATAAATAGTATTATGAATTTTATTGACAAAAGCCAAATAATGCAGGGTATCGGACCTGATTCTACTGCAGATATTCTTGAAAAAGGGATTAATCACAAGTATTATAAACGTGAAGGTACTCCTGGTAACTACAAGTATTACTACACAAAAGAGGAGTATGATAAAGCAAAGGGGAGGGAGAAAGAAGATAAAGGAAGTTTTGAAAATAAGATTAAAGTAGGGGGCGTAGAACTCACCCATACCTCTAATATAATCCCCTTTTACAAGGAACTAAAAAAAGAACCTGAAAAATACAAAGAGGCAATTAAGATGTTAGATGATTTAGGTTCTGAGTGGGATAAAGTAAACAGGGTAACATTGGCTAGTAAAGTGGTAAATGCACAAAACAACTTAAATAATAGACAAGTTAAAGAGGAACGATTTGACTATACGTTTTTTGATGACTACCCTTTGTCTAGTAAAGAGAGACAGTTAATTTTAGATGTCAAAAATGGCAAAGAGCCATTAAATGAATTGACATCTATCCATGATAACTCTTCTAATATTGACCAAAAAGCAAGAACCTATTTACAGAAATTTATGAACAAAGAAGATAAAGTAACTCCTGAAAGTGAGATTAAAGTGGGTCAAAGTCTCAAAGTCCCTTCTAGTCTGACATCTGACCCTTCTGGTAAGAAAGGTCAGTTTGGTAAAGTTACTTCTATTGAAGATGATATTATTACTCTTAAGTTTTCTGATGGGAAGACTGGGAAGTATGACAGAAGTATTTGGTAAATTTATTAATAATGCTTCCAGTATCTATTGATAT
>SABI01000294.1 GCA_009929055.1 Spirochaetia bacterium
ATATATAAGAGAAAGGCTATAGGAAACCATATTCCAATAGAAAACGTGTGCTCTGGGTTCCAAAATGCACTCACACTCGTTAACTCAAGTCGACTATACATAGCAACTAGATAGTAATTTAATGCAGCTACAAGTATTTGCATCGCTAGTTTTCTCAAGCTAGTGAGACCTATACTCTCTTTCTTTACAATCTTCATTATATCGTCAATTGCCCCTATGGCAGCAAAACTCCACATCGAAATCAGGGGGAGAAAGAGATAAGGATGAGTAATATCACCGAAGATGATAATAGTAATAGTGCTTCCAATAAGAAAACAACACCCTCCCATAGTAGGAGTATTGATTTTTTCTTGATGAGATGAGGGGGTATCAGGGTTAATAATTTGAAAAACCTTATAAAACTTCATCAGATAAATAAAAATTTTAATAAACACGAGTGTGGTAATAAATGAGACTAGTAGTGATAATAAACTTATAATAAAAGTATTCATCTCTTTTAACTAATACTCCTCATTGCAGGAACAAGGCGCTCCATAGCCATCATTCTCGACCCTTTTAATAAGACAAGGTCCCCTCTCTTTGTCTCTTCAAGCATAAATTGTTCTAACTGTTCATATTCATCTGTATAAAAAAGCTGTGCACCGCTGTTGAGAGCTTTAAGGGATGCATAGGTGGTGTACATCTCTTTCCCATATAAATAGAGGTGTTCAAATTGACTTTTTTTAATTGCTTGAGCAACTTCTTGGTGGGCTTGATAAGTAAAAGAGCCCATCTCTTTCATAGATCCAAGGACTACCCGTTTAGTTCCCCTATTTGGAGCCTTTTTCAGGCAGTTAAGAATTAGTGAAGTAGAATCAACTGATGAGTTATACCAATCCTCTATGAGGGTCACCTTCCCTTTCGTTACTTTACTCCTGCCATCCATAGCCTTGTACTCATGAAGTCCTTGTACTATTTCTTTTGTCTTAACATCTAAATTTTCGGCAATTTTAATAGCTCCAAGGGCGTCAATGAGAGTATGCTTACCTATCCCTTTTAAATGAACTTTTTCCCCTTTATAAAAGAAACTCCATCCATCTAGGTGAAGGGAATTAATGTTGGTAATATAAGGCATGCTAGAAAACCCAAAAGGGGAAATTTTTATCTCTTTTTGTTGAGCAATAGAACTTCTATAGATACTCTTCTCTTCCATAAATGAGTATTCAATAGAAGGGTGGAATATATCCCCTTTCTCTTTAGCAATATTTTCTAAAGAGCCCATCTTTCCAATGTGGGATAGACCGATGTTAGTAATAATCCCTATGTGAGGAGAGTAGATATCGACCATTGTCTTCATCTCTCCAATATGGTCAACTCCCATCTCAAAGACGGCATATTGAGAATTCTCTTCTATCTCAAAAGCACTTATGGCAAGTCCTATTTCACTATTATAGTTTCCTATTGTTTTTGCTGTTTCTCCAGATTCTCTTAAGATAGAGGCAAGGATCTCTTTTGTAGTTGTTTTGCCAACACTTCCTGTAATACCTATTTTTTTTAAGAGAGGAGAGTTTTGAATATGTTTTTTAGCCATTTGTTGAAGGGCTCGTAAAGGATCCTCTACATATAAAACTTGAACATGATGTCCTTGTATTGCCTTAAGAACTTTTATTTTTTGACTAACTGCAGCGAGGATGAGGGGAGAGCCCATCTGAATTGCCTCAATAATAAAGTCATGGCCATCAAGAGACTCCCCTTTTAAGGCAACAAACATTGACTGAGAGTGAACTTTTCGTGAATCTATGGTGATGTGATTAATCTCGATTGAAGCTAATGTTTTATTACTTCGGTAACCAATAAGTGATGCTAGGTATGTTGCTTTTACCTTTTTCATTCTTGATTCTCCTTAATAATAACAAGTTTTGCTTTATTAAATGGAATCTTTTGAAGGGGGATGTCTTGTTCTAAAGCAGCTTGGGATGCTACATCGACTGTACTACTTTTAGCGAGATACGCCCTTAGTAGTTGTTCTTTTTCATCTAGTACTA
Source organism: Spirochaetia bacterium (assembly GCA_009929055.1). Classification (GTDB taxonomy): domain Bacteria; phylum Spirochaetota; class Spirochaetia; order Sphaerochaetales; family Sphaerochaetaceae; genus SABI01. The sequence goes on from SABI01000294.1 coordinate 2,025, forward strand.
CTACTTCTCTTTTTACTCCAGCAAGGGTTAAAGATAATTCTCTCATTGTAGCTGCTTGGTAGATAGGGAGAAGAAGAAAAGTGAAAATAAAGAGAATGAGGGAAATTACAACAAGTCTCTCTTTTCTCCCAATTACCTTTGTATGAATAATAGAGGTATCTCTTCTTGTCATGAGAAGTCCCCCTTTTTTTGTGCAACTCGTAGTTTTGCACTACGAGATGGGGGATTATCACGACACTCTTGTTCTGTTGCACTAATAGGCTTACGGGTAATGATTGTGATATCACTAGTTTTGCCACAGGTGCAAATAGGGTCTTTTGGAGGACAGGTACATCCTTTTTCCCTCTCTCTAAAGAGGTGTTTCACAGGACGATCTTCAAGAGAATGGAAACTTATCACCCCAAGAAATCCATTAGGGGCTAATAGGTCTATTGCCCTATTAATACTTGGAATTATCCGCTCAATTTCACTATTTACTGCAATACGAAGAGCTTGGAAGGTTCGAGTTGCTGGGTGAATTCTTTGGTGTCTATATTGAGGAGGGACACATGAGTAGATAATTTTTGCTAGTTCATCACTCATGGTGATAGGGTTCTCATCTCTTGCTTTGCAGATAGCTTTTGCAATAATTCTTCCGTAGCGCTCCTCTCCAAATGTAAAAATAATAGTTGCAATATCTTTTTCGCTATAGGTATTGACGATGTCACTTGCACTGACATCTTTATCAACATTAAGTCTCATATCAAGGGGTTCATTTCTAGAAAAACTAAATCCTCGAGTTGACTCTTCATAATGAAATATTGAAATCCCTAAATCAAATAAGATAACTGAAGGGCTTGGTCCATTATAATTGAGAAGATATTCATCAAACGGCGTTCCATTCCATTGATTCTTTATAAGTATAAACTCACCCGAGGATTCAAATGGTTTGAGCGTGATTTTGGTCTCGCCTTGCCGGTTATCCACGACTTT
>SABI01000295.1 GCA_009929055.1 Spirochaetia bacterium
ACTTTATCGGGATCCATGTAATAACGACGAGGATGGCGATAATAAAATACTGAACTAACGAGTATCTTTTAGAGACTTCTTTTTCGGACATGCAAGGCTTCTCCGGAGATTCAAGTCTCTTTCAGGCTACCCTAACTCCTTCTTGTTTTATAGGGTTAAGCCCGCCAATACCGAATCGCCGGAAAGCAAAACCAGGTTAGACTCATAGTTGGCGCCTGAGAGGGTGAGCGCGTTGTCTAAAGCTGCGGTCAGACCGTCCTTAACCGCGTTTACCGCACTTGGGTCGGGGGTGGTAAAATATGATTCGTCTTCACCACTTTCACTCTCCTCCAAGTTTAACATCGCCATAACATCGTTAAGTAAGGGCTTCGACCCTCGGGTATGGCATGCGGTTCCTCGACATACGGTTATAGTGTGCTCCCCTTGGGGCTTAAGGTTAAAAAAGGAGTAGAACGTCACTACAGAGTACACTTGAGAGAGAGGAACTCCCATATGCTGCGCAATATAGAGTAGAGACTGTTCATTGAGGTAGGTGTGTTCAGTTTTTCGTTGCACCTCCTCTAGAACCGAGAGAAGTGCACCAGGCTTACCTTTGTAAGTCGCTATGACCGAATCATAGAGTTCATTCACAAGAGACCTCCTTGAAAATAACGATCTATATTAATAAAACCCAAAATCTCTTGTTGTTCATTAATAGGGTTGTTGTTCTTTTCTTAAGGCGGGCATCTACATAGTAAGGGGATTTGTATAATAATGCAAATATTTTTCACATTTGTTATGACAATAGATGGAATTATTGCTTTTAATGTGAACGAATACATATTATTAAATAATCTTAAGAGCAAGTTAGTACAGAATGAAGAGCTCATCTTCCCTGTCGATGAGGGAAAAAAGCCCTTTTAATTAATTTTTTAGTAAGGCACATCAATATAAAGTAAAAAAGAGGAGATAGAATTATAAAGAGAATATGTCCCTTAAGACCAGTCTAGGAGTCTTTTATCTTCTGTGATCTTGTTGATCTCACTTATTTCTTGACTTATTTCTAGCGTTCCTTCATATTCCCCAGAAGTACTTCTTATTGCCTTGTAAAGGATTCTTATCCTCTTTTCCTTCATGGTGATAACAAACTCAGCTTCATCTTTAGTCCCTGCTTTAAAAGCATCAAGAATTTTTTCTACAATATGGACAGATGTAGGAGGGTGACAGTTTTGGACAGTTCGTCCTATTACACTCTTAGAGCGCTGAAAGAATCGATGTTCTGGGGTATTAAAGTAAACGACTCTATCTGATGAGTCTATAAAAGTAATGTCGACTGGAAGATGATTGAATATGGCAATAAGCTGACCTACTGTTGGGTTTCCAGTTATAAGATCTACATTCGAATATTTTTCCTTACTCTCATTACTGTCTACTTTTCCCTTTTCATATTGCTCATCATCTAATGAAAGGAGTTCATTTCTTGGAATAGAATCAATCATTACTGGATATAATATCTGCTCTTCCCTCATAATCATCGATTTCACATCAAAAAAGAGGGAACCAAATGTTTTGTTCAAGGCTGAGGTTGGTATATCATCAATTTGTAACTGAGAAATAAGGAGAGAAATAGTAGAACGAACATCATCATGGATTGCCCACATGATAGAGAGGCATCGATGTTTTTCTATATAGCGCTCTACAAGGGGAAATAGGCGATATTCTTTTATCTTGTAGTGTTCAATAAGGGAAGGTAATTTCTGAACTTGGTCAAGAAGAAAGCTCTTTATCTCCTTAGGTAATTGGGGAGCTTTATTATTCTTTAATTGAGAGCTACAAGTTGCTAATATTTCATTTATTTCATCATTGACAGAAACAAGCGCTTCAATAGGGGCTATGGAGCGATCAAAATTACGATAAACGCGGTTGATTGAATTGCTAAAAGAGTGGAGAAGTCGAGTAATAATGAGTTTTGCTTTTTCTATATCTTCTACAAGATCTACCACATCATCAACAAGATTCATCACCTCTTTTGCACTAAGGGTATCAAAATAGATTCTAACCTTTTCAAGTCGCTCTCTATTCTCTTTAGGATTATCGAGGTGAAGAACATAATCTAATATATCGCTATAGATTTCTGCGCTAGTCATACATCCCCCCTTGGTGGAACAATACAAATAAAGACAAGATGAGAAGTAGGTGTTGCCTTAATTTGATGAATTTTATCAGAGGGAACATAGGAGACAGAACCGGTAGAAATAGGATAATCGACTCCATCAAGATGGAGTATTCCCTCTCCTTCTAGTACATAGGTGATGTGGGGCCATGGGTGAGCATGATAAGGGGCATAGCCCCCCTTCTCTAAGGAAAATCTTCTCATCACGTAATCTTCCCACCCCTCTTTGGGGCCAATAAGAACTTGTTTAGTGACCCCTTTTATAGCATCACTGGTGAGTATTTTCTTTTCAATATCATCTATGTGAGAAACAAACATATGGCATTCTCCTATCACTTCTTTATTATAACAGATTTTTATTATTTTTTATCAAGACAAAATGGTGGTAACTTTACCTGCACTATTTAAGAAATAGTAAGGACAGTGAGAGGCAAGATATGTGGCAGCTTTATCCCCCGTACAGTGAGAGACTCCTAATAGGGGTATTCGTAATGAGATAAGATTATCGAGGACTTTTCTCCTATATTCATCCTCTGCATCATAAAGGTGAATTCCTCCAAGGAGGGCATAGAGGGGCCTAGCAAATCTTTCTTGCACACTTGCAATAATTGATAAAATTCCAGGATGAGAACACCCTACGATAAGAACTAACCCTTTAGGTGTATCAAATACTAAAGAAACTTCATCTTCAAAGTGATCTTCATCTATCTCATTCTCTCTTTCAACTTTGAATCGAGGATTAAAATGTTCACCTTGAATATGGTGAAAACTTGAGACAAGGAAGACCCCTGGCTCAATCATCAGAGTGTCAGTAC
>SABI01000296.1 GCA_009929055.1 Spirochaetia bacterium
CTACATGCTGGATTTTTCTTATCAAACCAAGCTCTTAGCGTAGGAGTTTTTGGTCCTGGTAATATTGGAGCTACTTTATTAGATCAAATTGCTCACGAAGCACTTAGACTTAAAGAAGACTTTGGGGTAGATATAAGAATTAGGGCAATTGCCAATACAACCCACATGCTCCTTAGTGAAGGGGGAATTGATTTAGAAAATTGGAGAGTACACTTCAAAAACGAAGCAGTTCCTATAGAAGTTGTTACCATGGTAAAACATGTTAGTGCCTCCTACTTCCCCCATGCTGTCCTCATAGACTGCACTTCAAGTGCAGCACTTCCTAACCACTATGTTGGCTGGATTGAGCGGGGAATCCACATTATTACCCCAAATAAGAAAGCAGGAACAGCCCCATACCCAGAATATGAAAAACTGATGGCAGCAAGTAGGAGATTTGGAAAGCACTTTTTATATGAAACAACAGTAGGGGCAGGCCTCCCTGTTGTTGGAACCCTCAAAGACCTTATTCAAACAGGCGACAGGGTGAGAAGTGTTGAAGGTATTGTGAGTGGAACCCTTGCCTACCTATTTAGCCTCTATGATGGCACAGTCCCATTTAGTACCCTTGTGAGGGGGGCGAAAGAGATGGGCTACACAGAACCCGATCCTAGAGATGACCTTTCTGGAATGGATGTAGCTCGTAAAATAGTTATTCTAGCTAGAGAGATGGGCTATAAAGTAGAAGTAAGTGATATTGAAGTTACCTCCCTTGTCCCTAAAGAACTACAAGAAGTACCTGTAAGTGAGTTCTTAGAAAGGATGGAACTGATGGATGAAACCCTCCTTTCCCTCTACAAAGAAGCAGATAGCCAAGGAAAGAGGCTAAGGTATGTAGGTCAGGTAGCAAGTGATGGCTCGTGCCATGTTGCCCTTACTAGTTATGATAAAACTCACCCATTTGCGAGTTCTAAGGGGACAGATAATGTAGTTGCCTTCACAACAGAGCGCTACAGTACTCAACCTCTTGTGATTCAAGGGCCAGGGGCAGGACCTGCTGTAACAGCTGGGGGAGTTTTTGCCGATCTGTTACGTATTAGTGCCTACCTTGGCGCTAGACTTTAGGAGAGAAAAGGATGAAATTCATAAGTACACGTAAATCTTCACCCTCAGTAAGTGCAAGTGTCGCAATTATTAATGGCCTTGCACCAGACGGGGGGCTTTATGTCCCTGAGAGTATTCCTTCTCTTAACCTCAATAATGCCCCTTCCTATAATGATTACCCTGCCCTTGCCCATTTCGTCCTCTCCCCCTATTTTGAAGGAGATGTATTAGAAAAAGATCTCTATGACATCTGCAAAGAAGCTTTTACCTTTCCAATTCCCCTACATTACCATAATAAAAACGAAGCAGTATTAGAGTTGTTCCATGGACCAACTGCTGCCTTTAAAGACTTTGGGGCCCGCTTTTTAGCAATAGTTATGGAGAGATTACTTACAATAAGTAAAAATACCCTTACTATCCTCGTTGCAACAAGTGGCGACACCGGAGGGGCAGTAGCCGCAGCATTCCATAAGAGACAGAACATAGAGGTAAAAGTACTCTTTCCCAAAGGACGAGTTTCAGCTCGGCAGGAGAGACAACTTACCTGTTATGAGGAAAATATTACTTCCTTTGCAGTTGACGGGTCGTTTGATGATTGTCAGAAAATGGTGAAAGAAGCCTTCATGGATAGCGCTCTAAGTCATCATCACCTCACTAGTGCGAATAGTATAAACTTAGGGAGACTCCTCCCTCAAATGGTCTATGCCTTCTCATCTAGCCTTGAAATGTTTGAAAAAACTGGGGAAAAATCAACCCTTATTATTCCAAGTGGCAATGTAGGTAACAGCTGTGCCTCCTTCTATGCAAAAGAGATGGGAGCCCCAATTAAAGAAATTATACTCTCAGTTAATAACAACACTACTATTGTAGATTACCTTAAAAGTGGAACCTATAGTGGTAGAGCCTCAATTGCTACCCTAGCAAATGCTATGGACGTGGGTGACCCAAGTAACATGGAGCGCCTCTTTCACCACTCTTCATTCCTTCATAATATGAAGGCCTTTAGTGTGAGTGATGAAGAGATAAAAAGAAGTATCAAAGAAGTATATGAAAAGCACTCTTATATTGTATGCCCCCACACAGCAACAGGGGAGAAAGTGAGAAAAGAACTTCACCTAAACTCTCCTACAATTGTCTATGCAACAGCTCATCCAGCTAAATTTGAGACAATTGTTGAACCAATAATTCAGAAAAAGATAGAAATACCCCCCTTATTGAATGAATTATTAGAAAAAGAACAACACTTTACCTCAATTACTGCTGATTACCACCTACTATTTTAACTCCTACTTGACCATCTAAGGGAAAGGGGAGTAGATTATACCTACCACCCCCACGGGGGAGGTGGAGGTAGAGATGAAACAGAAAGAGTATCATATAGATGGAATGAACTGCTCAAGTTGTACAGTACATGTAGAAAAGAGTGTAAAAGATATTCCAGGAATTGCTAATATACAAGTAAACCTATTAAAAAATAGTTTATCCTTCTCGTATGATGAGACAAAAACAGATATTACTGATGATCTTATAGAGAATAGAGTAAATTCTGCAGGATATAAAGCAACGGTAGAAGGAAAAGAAGATTCATCAACAGTAAAAGAGAACTCCTATCAAAAAGAGTATGCAAAAGAGAAGGTCAAAAGAAAGCGACAACTTATTCTTTCCATCTCTTTTGCCCTCCCTTTAATGTATGTTGCAATGAGCGACATGCTGAGCCTTCCCTTTTTCTCTTTTTTTAAGGGAGACTTAGGGACTTTCTATTTCGCTATGTTGCAAATGGCCTTAGCTCTTGGAGTATTGATAGTAAATGGTAAGACAATAAGCTCAGGCTTTAGAACCCTCATCAAAGGGAAACCTACTATGGATTCCCTTATAGCCATTG
>SABI01000297.1 GCA_009929055.1 Spirochaetia bacterium
ATATTTTTAGAGTGACACTACTTGAAAATAACAGGGTTTACTTTTTTTCCTCAAGTATTGGAGAATTTTTAAAACACCTTAAAATCCGTATTTCAAGCTTATCTCTTAACTTGAGAATAAGGATTCCGTCTGGAATAGCAATAACACTACATAAAAAATAGAAAAGAAGTCCAAGTTGTAGTTCTTGCTGGAGGCAGTCTATAGAATTCATTGAGGTTTTATCGATTACACTCATTAAGGGACCAACTTATCGTGGCATTCGAATCTTACTAGTTTACGCTCTCTCCAGAGTCCAGATTTCCTCATGGTAGATAGTATCACCCTTCCCAATAGATACCAGAGGAGACAGAGTTTCTACCTCATGAATAAGTTTACTGGTATATGTCTCCACATTACAGTTCATATCAGGGTATTCTCCCTCTTTTACCTCAAAAGTCTTGGTAAATGTCTCCTTTCCCAAAGTATAAATTATCTTTCCTTTATCCGTATAAAATCCAACTTTAAAAGGATTACTTGCCCTATCATTGCTCTGAACAGTCAGTTTATCATCGCTAAAAGAAAACCTTTTATCAGAAATAGAGGCGTATGGCCACATGACCAAATTACGGTTAGGAAGATATCCCGTATCTTTTTTAGGCAAATATGCCTCCATTTTCCCTCCCGGTTTCAAGACAGTTAGTGCCCAAAGAGCAATCTTTTTAGGGTCTCCGGTATTAGTTAGAGACATGGAAACACTAACTTTATTATCTCCCAAAAAAGATATCTTTAACGAGGATCGAAGTCCCACTTTAGGCCAAGCCCTGGGGAAAAACTCAACGCTGTTTCCTTTAATTTCGTATGGAACAGGATCATTATCCGGGATATAGGTAGTTTCCCCTTCGGGAGAAGCCCAAATGCGATGTCCCCCATATAAATGCCATATATTTCCTTCTCCAAAATACTTAGAGACATCCTTAGATACTTCGTCATTTAAGTCATTAAACATTATATTTTGTCCCAATCTCCTAGAAAAATGGATAATTCTAGGTCCAACATCAATTGTAACGGACATCAAGAGATCCCCATACTCAAGTTCCAATGTTTTCCCAAGAAAGCATAGTCCCTCTTTCCCTTTTAAAGTTTTCATTCTCTCCTCCTATCTTGTTCTCCTAATTCTCTTTTCTCTGCCATGGTATATTGAAAGTATATTTATTCTTTCATAATATCCCATAATTACTTGTAGTATAAAGGCTCCTTCTTTTTGCTAAAACAAAAAACCTATCTTTAAAATATGTATTTTGTATGCAACTGTTTTTCGAAGTATATTGCCAAAACGACTAATATATGGAAATAACCCAATATTGCTAAAGGGATATCTCCATCTTTTTCCTCTTATGGAGAAGTTGATTGAACCTAAAGCGTTTATTGGTAGTTTTTTGCAATGGTTATCTCCATCTTTTTTCTCTTATGGAGAAGTTAAATAAACCCTCACATAAAAGTATATTCCGGAATGTAAAATATCAAGAGATTTATTTGTAAGGCCTGATATGACCTGATTCTCGATCTCGGTAATGTAAGTAATATACTCAGCATGGAATATAAAATAGGAATAGGGGATATCCTCATGTTCTTCGTTATATCTCTCATGCAAATCGGTAAGGTATTCCTCAGAAAGCATAATCTCTCCCCAAAGATCCTCTTCGCTTCCAAGTTCTGCGGGAATATATGTCGACAAGTAATATGTAAGTTCATCATCTGAATCAATTAGTGAATCGTATTCAGGTTCTGCTGAAATATCTTCCTCAAAGCCTCCCGGATATGACTCGGTTTCGCTTTCTGGATATACTCCGTAAACATTTCTCGTATTCGCCGCTTCTTCATCTGTCAAGAACAAATACTTATGGGATAACATCTCATAGTACCCAGGTTCGCTCTCCCAAGTCGCTTCTACTGTATCGCTTGCCCAGGTAGCATCGGCAACGTACCATCTTCCATCTACCATTACTTTGTTCCATGCGTGTCCTATCTGTGTGGGACCAGACAATAGTCCGGTAAGCTTGTAGTTATTAATTCCTTCCATACTAAGTAGCAAACTCATAGCTTTAGATATGCCATCACATACTGCTGTTCCTCTCAATATTTCAGTAACGTTCCCTTGTTCATCGATAATTCCCTTGAAGACTCCTTCAAGGAAGAAACTATCCGAAGTAGAATCATATCCTCCCCCTCCTTGAGTTGCATCAAGTAAAGAGTGGTTGTATCCTACATTTTCAGAAAGCCAGTCATATATTGCGTGAACCTTTTGTTCGTCGCTCATTCCAGATGAGATGATTGTATACAAAACTTTTCTTGCTATTCTGTAAATCTCTTCAGCACTGCTCCCCTCAGCGATCACAGGTTTATATCCATTGATTGTTGCCCAGAAGAGTTCGTTACTTGTAGAAACCTCATACTCAAAGAGCAAAGAATCTATCGGAAGAAGTTCCTGTTCTCCTCTTGGTATCTCAGCATAATGTGTTACGTAATTTAACTCGGTATATGGAATCTCATCTTCAAAGGAGCTGGGGGAATCTGCAGTATTTAACAAGAGAGAGAATTGGTTTCTTCCTCCCCTGATTTGAGTGTCTCCCCAGTACACTCCATACGAAGTTGATTCAACATAGGTACCCATTGAGTATGCAAGCAAATCATACAGATTTATGATGCCCGTATCCGTAGAGCTGGGTTGAGTCGCAGCACCTTTTGTATATACCCCCTCGGGCAGATTGTCCGCAATAATGGGAATCATAAGGTCAAATGTATATGTGTTCGTGCCTGTCTTCAACGCCTCATCTTCCGGTCTAAATATAGCAATGTAATTTAGCAACTTCCCGAAGTCCTCTATGCTACTTATATATCTGTTAAATCCCGGTATGATTTCATCAAAATATGGATAAACTAATGTGGAAATTGTTCCTGCTTGATAAG
>SABI01000298.1 GCA_009929055.1 Spirochaetia bacterium
TTTGATGCACCACAAGCTATGTACAATGCTGTCACAGCTTTGCCAGCAGGAACTCATATCTTCACAACAAATGGTGTGCAATATCAAGTTACAACGACAGTAGAGATTCCAGAAGGTGGAGTACTCTATATAGCTACAAGAAGTGGTTATGTTCCATTAACTCTAACATCTTATCAAGCTGATAGGGTAACAGAAATAGAAACAAGTCTTGTGGTCACTACTGCAAGTGGTGAAGATACTCTTGCACCTATCAACGAATATGTGCGTATGCGTTACGGTTCAAACCGATACATCGATAGTGCTTACAGGCAATGGCTTAACAGCGATGAAGCTGTTTTCAATTGGCAACCAAGAGGGCTTTACGATATGCCATCAAGCTACGAAACAGAAGGTTTCATTAACCTCCTTGACCCTGAACTTGTCGCAGTACTTGGGGCTGTTGATAAGCAAGTGGCTCAGGCAAATATTGATGGTGGTGGTCAAGATACATTTTCTGAAAAGATATTCCCTCTTTCCAGAGTTGAAATGGGGCTTGGTTCAGAAGGTGTGACTACAGGTGAGAGTGTCTATCCGTTTTGGGATGGTGCTAGCAATGCTGATAGAATCAAGTTAGAAGGCTCAACTCCTCGTTATTGGTGGCTTCGTTCGCCTTACGTTTTTAGCGCTTGTAATGTTCGTGGTGTTAGTACTAGTGGAGACTTGAGCCACTACTATGCTTTCGGTGCTGGCGGTCTCTCCCCCGCTTGCGTTATTGTGTAGCATCGAGCATCGTCAATCGGCACTCGCAAGAGTGCCATAAGGAGTACGAATGTCAGTACCAGAAGGGAAGAGAACTGAATCAAAATTAGAGGTGCAAACAAGAGCTAAGGCACTTGCTGTGTATACTGTGCAGATTTGTGGCAATGAGAAAGTCTTTCCAAAACGTGACAGATGGGTGATTACGAATAGAATTGTTTCTACTGTGCTTGAGATTATGGAGCAAGTAGATGTCGCTAACGATATTTATGTTTCAGTTCCAGGAGACTTTGAACTCCGAAGAAGGTCACAGACAATAGCGCTTTCTTCTACTGCAAAATTACTAGGATTAATGGAATTGGCTTATATAAAATATTCGATAGATGGGAAGAGAATGAGTTATTGGACTCAGCTAGTTGTTGAAGTAAGAGAATTGATCAAAAAATGGAGGCAATCGGACAAAAATAGATATAGTAAATTTAGCTAATAAAAAGGGTAATGGCTGTAAAGGGATGTGGCTTCGTTCGCCTAACGTTTCTAACACTAATAATGTTCGTAATGTTAATACTAGTGGAGAATTGAACAACAACAATGCTAACAATGCTAACGGTCTCTCCCCCGATTACGTGGATAGCTCGATTAAAGTAAGCCTTTATGGCCGAAATCAACGCACCACACGCAAGGAGTTATTATCCTGTCCCCTAATAAGGCAAATAGAAAGTATTGATGTGACTTGTTTTTAAAAAAGCAATTGTACCTATCGACAATACTTGGAGTAAGGAAAAATTTATGGAAAATGTGAAAGCTACTGTTTGTGATTTTGACAACCTATATAAAGCAATGAACAAATGTAAAAAAGGAGTAACATGGAAAGATAGTGTGTCTCGTTATGTTAATAATGGATTAGTAAGTGTTCTTAAGTTGCAGAAGAGTCTCGAACAAGAAAACTATAAAATTGATGAGTATTATAATTTTACTATTCATGAACCAAAGAAAAGAGAAATTGTTAGTACTAAATTCAAAGACAGAGTATTTCAACGTAGTTTGTGTGATAATTATTTATATCATCAAGTTGTTAAAGGATTTATCTATGATAATGGCGCATGTCAAATAAACAAAGGAACGAGTTTCGCAAGAGATAGACTAAAAGTGTTGATGCGTAGATATTACAGGAAAAATGGAAATGAAGGATATGTATTAAAGTGTGATTTTAAAGATTATTTTGGGAGTACTCCTCACACAACTGCAAAAAGCGCATTACAAAAAACAGTAGATGATAAATGGTCTCTAGGACATGCTTACGATATAATTAACAGTTATGATAATGGAGATGAGATTGGCTTAGGCTTAGGAAGTCAAATTACCCAACTTGTCCAATTATTAGTGCTTAATGATTTAGATCATTATTTAAAAGAAAATTTGAGTTGTAAATACTATTTAAGATATATGGATGATTTGATTATCATTCATAACGACAAAGAATATTTGAAAAAGTGCTTAAAAGAAGTCGATAGTGCTAGTCAAAGCCTAGGGTTGTCCTTAAACAGGAAAAAAACACAAATATTTAAAATTTCACAAGGTATAAATTTCTTGGGTTTCAAATTTAATCTATCTTTTTCAGGTTCAGTCTATTGTCTCTTGTTAAAAGAGAACGTTAAGAAAAGAAGAAGGAAGTTTTACAAATATAAAAATTTGGTTCTTGAAGGTAAAATGACAAAAGAAAAAGCAGATGAATGCTATGAATCATGGAAAGCTCATGCAGAGAATGGTGATTCATATAATTTGATTAGCAAGATGAATATAAATTATAAAGAATTATGGGAGAGTTAACATGTTTAAAAAAATAACAGTAGAAGAACAGTTAAGACAAGAAAGATCAAAGAATGCCTCACTCTTGCTTAAAAACAAAGAACTTGAAGATGCGGTCATAGAACTAGCTTCAATTATAACAGGAGGGGAAGATGGCAAAGATATACTTCAACAAGATAATCAATAAGCAACTAAATGCAACAACTCAAGAAGTGTGGAAAATTGAGGATGTGCCTATGTTGTGGAGACGTCAGGTAGAGGAGCTGTTGAATGAAAATTCGTAAAGACCACGTACTACATTTCTTCGTATGCTACTTCATATGTTTTCTATTTCTGATAGTAGCACAATGGATTCCAATATTCTCTATCG
>SABI01000299.1 GCA_009929055.1 Spirochaetia bacterium
AAGTAATTGATAATTTTACAAGTATGGGTATCGTATTTAATAAAATATCTTTGAGATAATAACCTTCCTAATATAATTTTTATATTTAGACTATAATAACAAACCAGGCTGATGAAGCCATAAAAAACTAAAAGTTATGAGAACAGCAATTTTTTACAGAACAGAAGGGAAGAGAGAGAATGGCAAAAGTGTACAAACTTCTTTCACTCTTCTAACCTTTTTGATCACTTAGATAAATTGATATAATTTACACACTTTATAGAGTGAGAGAATTATTTACTGACTAAAACTTAATAACATCATTATGAATAATCCAAGACTAACACAAAAAGTAAAAGAAGTTGTGGCAAACAAACTAAATCTCACTTATGATGAGATAGATGTCAAGAAAGACCTCAGAAATGACCTGGGAATGGACTCTCTTGATATAATCGAAGTTGTTTTTGATTTGCAGAGAGAACTCAAAATTTTTATTCCTGACCAAAAGAGTGAAAAGTGGAAAACTATTCAGGACATTATTGAAACAGTAAATGAACTAAACTAAGAGAAGTTATGTATTACAAAATTACAAATAAAGAGTTTGACAAGATGAAATAATCAAAAAGGGAAGGGTGGAAGAAAAATAATTTGTATATAGTAGTCTATATATAAGCTATCAGACACTCTTTCCCAAGTAGAATATATAGTGGATAGTTAAGAGAGATAGTGAGGTGTGGGAGTGAAAAAAGGGGGTCTTGGGATTTTAGTGTGATTGTGGTGTTAGCTGGAGGGAAGGCTCATTGTAGAGATTGGGAAAGAGTCAAGGTTTGGGATTTAGATGGTGGATAATATCTTGATTATGAAAGAGTCGGGAGTTAGTCAATATTTAGTCGATGTTTTAAGAAGATTTGTGTAGTCTTTCAGAGAGTCGGAGATTGGTCTAAGAGTCGTGAAAGATGAAAAAGTCGGCAAATTTTATAAGCCAGCCTGTAGCCTCTTGCATATGTAATATGCAAGAGGTCTATTATCGGGAAAGCCCAAAAATGAAATAAATAAGTTAAATAAGTCAAACTTGAAAAGCCCAAGAAATAGTGGTCCGACTCAAGGTATCCGAAGAATTTTTATTATTTTTATCTCACTAAAGAATTGATATGGCAAAAACGTTCACAGCATTTGGTCAGGAGTGGGAATACCCATTAGATCTAGATCCTGAAAACTATCACCTTTATGAAGAAGAAGTACGACTAAAGGTTGAATGGGAGAGAATAGACAAAGTCTTGAAGTTTCCTGATGGAAAGACTCTTAAACTTCCCAATGTCTACTACAAGAAGATCTTAGAGAAGTATCCACCAGAAGTACAGAAACAGTGTAAGAAAAGGGTCGAACTTATTTATGACCATCTTGCCAAGATGATGACTGCCAAAAGAGCTCTTGCCAGAACCAAGCCAACTCTCCACACTCACTCACCTAATAAGTATTCAGCTGAAATTATAGAACTTCTAGGGAGAGATTATAGTCTTCAGGAAGTCCATAAGATCTATCTGAAGAAGTTTAGAAAGATGGAGTTCACTGAATTAGTCGAATTTGCAGAACATAATAAAGACAAAATTAAGGCTGTAAGAGAAAGATGGAGGGCTGAGTACAATGATATTTCAATTTCTGCTAAAAGGAAGAGACTAGAAAATCTCAACTATCTTCTGGATGATCTGATGTCTGTTTATGAGGTTTCTGGTACACCTTCCAAGGTTTATGTATCAAAAGAGATTCGAGGGATCTTAGAACAGGCTAGAAAGGAGGTAGAAGGAGATGAAATTAAGTTGACAGTAAGTGGAAGAATAGATGTGGAGGCAACTATAACTCACTACATGACAGATGATAAAACACTCCAAGATCTTACCATTCAACAGTTAGTTATTTCTAGAGTAGCAGCCAGACTAGGACTCTCTTCTCGATTCCTGATTGACAGATTGGCTCACTCTTTTTATGCTAAGTTCAATGGTTTCAGAAGAAACTCAGATCTTACTACGAAGATTCTCTACCCATCTGCAGTAAACTATGATATCTTAGACTTAGAGAGTAAAAATCTTACCTATCAAGACAAGATGAAGAAGTTAGCAGAAGAAGCTCCTTTCCAAGAAATAAAACCAGAAGCCAAAGTCAACAAAGATATTCTGATGAGTAAGATAAAGGAGATGTTAAAAGATAGACCTAAACAGGAGTTGGAAGAAGTAAAGTTAAGAGATATTAAATAAATAAAAAATCCCAAATATTTTAAAAGATTTGGGAAATTTTATTGTTATATGAAATATAATTTTTATATTTAGACTATAATAATAACAGGGTGATGAGCCCATAAAAATTACAAGTTATGAAAACAACCAAATTAGATACTCTTAGAAGTCTACAATATGAAGCCAATATTGAACGACTTGGTGACCATTCAAATACTTGTATTTGTTGTGGAAAGAGAACTGCAGAAAAACATTTTATTCAAATGACAACTTCTGGTGACCTTATTGACTCAACAACTGAAGTTGATGATTCCCAAGGTTTCTTTCCTATAGGACCTGAATGTTTAAAGAAGTTTAATAAACTTGCAAAAACAATACAACAATAGAAATCATGAAAGCAAAAATTACATTGTGTAAACATCCTTATGAAAATCGTTATTTAATGTGTTGGTATAATCTTCAAGTAGAAGATCTTAAATTTTCATTTAGAGCTGATAAGTTTGTCCCTAAAGAGCTTAGCGAAAGACTTAAAAGCTTACATTGTATTCGTCACACAAAATCTTCTTTAGAAAAGGCTGTGTCAATCCTCTTAAAGCCTTACATAGATACAATTGTTTCATCATACAAAGAGACTTTTATCTCTGGACAGTTAGTTGAAAAATCTGTATTTGGTAAATA
>SABI01000300.1 GCA_009929055.1 Spirochaetia bacterium
GGGGGAGGGATAGAGGCTGAGGCTATAACAGATTATTCCCCGATATATCGGCCGGATGGAATATATAGCTGGGTTTTGGATGGGGCGTATGGAGCACATAGCGAGGGAAGTGGAACGGGCTATCGAATGGAGCACGGGGGAAATGTGGTTGCCTACATACAGATTATGAATGTAAATCAGGGATCTTTTGAGCTTCTTCCATATGACTCGCTACTGAGTATGGAAGAATATAACATATTTTTGTATCAGGGAAGCAGTTACCAGGTTACTAGTACAAGATTCGTGCTGAAGAAAAATGGGATTTCTATAGTTGATATTAGTAATCTCGGAACAGGCTCAATCCCGTTATTTTCGGGAGCTCTAGGGGACGGGGAATACAGTTTTGTATATGAGTGTTCATATAAGCCTAATCAGAGTAGTATCGTAAATTTTGTTTACGAGTTTGCTTTTTTGGTGGATGCAACTGCTCCAGCGTATACTTTGACTTCTAATGGGAATAATATCCCATCCGGGAGTTATACTGCTGGGCAGATTAAGTATACAGTCAGTGACCCTCACTTCAGGTTTCTTTGGATTAAAGCCCCTGGGCAAAGTTATTTTTCTGAAAATATCTTCTTGGAATACACTGTGCCTTCTTCAGTGGAAGGGGTATGGAGATTTAAAGGAGGGGATTCTGCAGGGAATGTAACCGAAGAGGTTTTTGTAACGTATGATAAGACAGCCCCAGTAGGGAATATATATAACGAGTACGGAAATGTGTGGTCGGCTACTACATATAATAAGAAAATTAGATATAACGCTACTGATAATGTACTATTTGACAGATGTGAGTCTAAGTTTAATAACGGGGTCTGGTTAACATATACGCAGGGCACATATCTATCCTCTCCTGGAACATATAGTTTTAGATCATATGATAAAGCTGGAAATGTGTCGGTTGTAAAAACTGTCATTATTGATACTACCCCTCCCTCCCTGATACTTAAGGGGGACGGGGTACAGGCTTTGTTTGGCAGCGAGATATCTGCACAAAATATTACAGCTTCAGCAGAAGATGTAAATGGAATAGATAAGATATTTGTAAAGAACCCGGGCTCAGAAACATTTGTTGAGTATACGCCCAATACTCAAATTACCTCCCAAGGAAAATATTATTTTTATGCAAGAGATAAAGCTGGCAATAGCTCGGCTATACAAAATATAACTCTAGATAGAGTTCCTCCCGATATTTTTCTCTTCTCCGGGACAGATTCGCTAGGTTGGGGCATCTGTACAAATGTAGCGAGTTTGAGGGTTATTTCAGAGGATTCCTTGAGTACAGATATTACCATGTATGTAAGAAAACCGGGAGGAAACATACAGGTATATAACGGAGAAAACCTATATGACGAAGGGGAATATATGTTTTATGCCCAAGACAAGGCTGGAAACAATTCTGAGGAGAATTGGGTTATAAGAGATGGGACTAGCCCCGAGCTACAGGTAATATCGGGTATCGGCGAAGAGTTAGAGGGAAGCTACGCTAAAGGAAGTATAAGGATAGTAGCTGAAGACAATCTTTCTGGAATAAAGGAAATCAAATACAAAGCAGAGGGTATGGCCACATATTCTTCATATTCGGAAGGGACACTTCTTTCTGAAGAAGGAGAGTATAAAATACTGGCCTTAGATCTTGCTGGGAATCAATCGGAAGAGAGGGATATATACATCGACAACACCAAACCAGAGTATCACGTATATGGGATTTCCGGAGAGGAACTAACCCAACAATATACCAACTCTCAATATATAGTTTTTTTGCCAACTGATGAAGGAAGCGGGGTTAAAAATATCTGGGTAAGAAGACCAGGAGAAACAGAGTTTAATAGTTATATCTATGGATCGGAACTAACCTTAGAAGGAAAATACTATGTATACATTGAAGATAATGTTTTAAATTCAAGTGATGTATACAGTATAACCGTTGATAGAACAAGCCCATTTGCTGATTTATCTTTTGAAGGGGTAGGGTATCCTTCGGGAACAGTTTCAAAAAACGATTTAACCTGTTACGGCATAGATGATATAGGAATAGTTTCAGTATATGTAAAAAGTCCTGGCCAAGAGGAGTATTTAGAATACTCGGACAGGGTTATTGTAGGGACAGAGGGAGAGTATTCCTTTTATGTAAAAGATGCAGCGGGAAATGAATCGAGCGATAGTTTCTTTACCATAGACAAGACTTCCCCGCAGGGAAGGATTGTGAGTTACGAAAACGAAAATATAGAAGCCGAGTATATTAATTATGGTTTTAAGTATTTGTCTTCCGATTCAATTAAGGTTGCCTTAACACAATACAGAATGCCTGGCTCTAGTATGTTTACAAAGTATGAAGGGGAATTCTTTCTTGGTGGGGTAAACGGTCAATATATCTTTAGATCAATTGATTCCGCTGGGAACATATCCGAAGAGCTTTCCGTTATATACGACAACACAAAACCGACGCTAAATGTATATGATGAAAACAGTACACTTGCAAATAGATATTCGGCAGCAGAATACATTTCTCCTCTTGGGGAAGATATTAATGGGATAAAAAACAGATGGGTAATTTATCCTGGGTGCGAAGAGCCTGAAAATATTACATCTGGAGCCAGGTTTTATGGGGAAGGCACATATTCTTTCTGGGTTGAAGACTGTGCAGAAAACTTTTCCGATATTCTTGTTGTGACCTTAGACAGGAGTTTGCCAGTAGGAAGTATTTATATCGATGGAAGCTTGTCAAATTCATACGAGTATGTAAATAAAGCCTTCTATTATCAAGCTAGTGATGATCACTCGTTTGTCAAAAATGAATACATTAAGAAACCAAATAGTGTATTTTGGGAGCCATATATAAG
>SABI01000301.1 GCA_009929055.1 Spirochaetia bacterium
GCTTTGAGGCTCTCTCACTATTTTTGATCAAATGATGATTATTTTCTTAAATTTCAGTTAAAAGTCAATCGAGAAAGGGCAAAAGCACCAATTAAAAAAGAGATAGAATTACTTTCTACTTATAAAAACAAAGAAGAGGGAGTGTACTTGAATAAATAAGCGTATCCCGTATGTGTAAACTTTTCTCCAATCATCGTCTCTTCAACTTTTGCCCTATCAATTGGACTGCCATCTTTTTTCATAAAATATGTATGGAGATCTTTTTCATTTATACTAAACTGATTGCCGTTTCGTTTAACAACTCCAATTAATTCATACTCTTTATCGACATAGGCAAGACTTGCGTCCCCGTGGCTATTGTTACATAAGAGGATTCCATCCGGTTTTAAATACTTTTTACACGATTGTGATATAAACCCAGCATAGAATGAGAAGAGGAGAGAATATGATGTTTCTTCAATAGGCAAATCACCTGAATAATCAGCCTGAATCCCTCGTAATATCGATCTCTGTTCATAATTTTTTTGTGATTCAATATAGTTCAATACATGTTCATCTTTGAAAAATTTAGAAATCCTTTTATCAGAATCAATATAGGTCATATCAGAGATATATAATGAAGGGGTAATATGGACAAAACTTCCTGGGTATAATCCTTTTTCAGGATTGCAAAATGAAACAACTTTTTCAAAAAGCATTCTTCTTTCATCGTCTTTTTCTATATAAATATTGTTGATATAATTTCGGTATTACACCATTGCCCACATTACCCTCCGCTCTAAGTTTGGAAATAAAAAAAAACACCACAATTAAGTAGTGTTGTAGTTGTTAAGCGCCCGACGGGAATCGAACCCGCCTCTTCAGCTTGGAAGGCTGAGGTAATACCACTATACCACAGGCGCAAGGACTTTTTGGTAAGTAACGGTGTTATTTATAGCTGAATATTAGAAACAGGTCAAGGCATATCCCCAAATTTCCTTATAATCATCCCTCTTTTTTCTCTTCTCTCTTTGTTGTATGATACCAATAATATTAGTATATATAATGTAAGGTTGGTTCATGGATTATCAAAATAAATATATAGATCTTATTCTAGGAGTCTCTCTTTCTTTGCAGCAAGGAGAAGCTCTTTCTATCAATACAAGTGAAAGAAATCTAGAGTTCGCCCAAATAGTAGCTCAAAAAGCGAGTGAAATCACCCTCATTCCAGTCTCTATTGTCCTGATTGAAGAGGGCATTGTAAAAGATGTTTTTAGTGTAACCCCTATTGAGAATGAATTAATCTCTGAAGAGAGTCTCTATAAAGTACTTCTTAGAATAGAAGATCCTTTTCTTATTGAAGAGTTTCCAAAAGTTCCTATGAAAGAGATAGCTTCTTCTACTGTCCTCCTGCAAGCTGTCAGGAATCTTGGGCCCCCTCAATTAACAAAAGTTGTCGCCCCTTGGGCCGTAGCACCAGTACCTTCTCTTTTTTGGGCAAAGAGTCTGTTTCAAACCGAGAATCCTGTAGATGACATGTGGGCCCTTTTTGCCCGTCTCTTATTCTTGGATGAACCAAACTTCCCTTTTTCTTATACAGAACACTTAAAAAAGTTAAATAGTATGACTAAGAGGATGATTCAATCAAATAAAAAATACCTACACATCAAAGATGACAAAACAGACCTATATGTAAAGTTAGTTCATAATAGTTATCCTCGGCATAAACTCACCCTCCTAGAGGGGACAAGAGTCTTTATGCCTACCCTCTTTAATCATGGAATTTCTATGATAGTAGAGACAACATATACTCATGGCAAGCTCTTCTCTAGTCGCCCATTTCTCTTACTTGGAGAATTAGTAGAAGAGGCACAATTAGTATTTGAAGGGGGAAAAGTAGTCTCCTTTGAGGCAAAAAGGGGAAAGAAAGCCTTGGAAGTAGCTCTTCAGATTGATGAAGGAGCCTTGAGGATAGGTCTCATGAGCCTTGTTGAAGAGAAAAGTGTTATTGCTCATCTCCCTACATTTGGAAGTACTCCAATAGATGAATCTGTTACGAGTTTTATCACTCTCGGTATGGGAGAGTCTAATCACTTAAGAGAATTAGATACCTATGGAGATGAACAAGAGTTAAGTGCTAAAACAGGATTAAACACGAGTGTGTTAAAGGGGCGAATCCCTTTTGGAAATAATTTTCTTGCCGTTGACATGTATGATGATGAGGGAGATATTCCTATCATGGTAAACGGGAATTTTATTCAATAAAAAGTGAGGAACATATGAACAAAGATATTGAAGTGATGAAACAAAACTATGCAAAAATGATTGTAATAAAAGGGGTAAATATTACTCCTGGACAATGCCTAGGTATTAAAACAAGTCATGCAACCTACCCTTTTGCCTCTTTAATTGCAAAAGAAGCCTACAATGCAGGGGCTAAATTTGTAAAAATTGAAATTGATGATTTAACACTCCTTTCAAAGAGAATCGAGACTCAAAATGATGAGGATTTAGCATTTATTCCACAGTATGAAACAGTTGCAGATGGTGAAATGATTAATGATGAATGGGCTTATATTAGAATAGATAACACCGATGAACGCCATGTGTTAAAAGATATTGATTCTTCTAAGTTAGCTTACTATTCAAAGAACATGAATACATTTCATAAAGAGATGAGAATTGCTCGAATGAATAGTGAGGTTTCTTGGTGTGTTGTCTGCGTCCCTTCAGATAATTGGGCTAAACAAATACTTAATTCACACTCAACGGAAAATGATTTATGGCACTTCTTAGCTCCAATTCTTCACCTTGACCAAGAAGATCCTATTCAAGCCCTCGAAGGACACAATAAAGCAATAGAGAGAAGGGCAAAAGCCCTTAATGCTCTACACC
>SABI01000302.1 GCA_009929055.1 Spirochaetia bacterium
GATAAGAATCGCTAAGTGGGAATAATTGACCAGCTAAGAAATTCTTAGCTGATCAATACACTTCAAACTAAATCCTTATTTTGCTGATTGCTGCATCCAGAAGTCTTGAACTTCAGGACCTAAGAACCAATCATCTTCTGGGTCTACTACAATCATGTTCATCTCATTCCAAGCTTCTGAGCCTGCAGGATCTGCAACGTTTACTCTTGGGCTTTTTGAACCAAGTTCATAATAAGGGGCAAGTCCTTGTAATAACTCAAGAGCCTTTCCTTCTGTGTATGGTTCTGGAATCTCTGTTTCTAGGGTAATAGCAGGGTCTCCTAGGATAAATGCAGTTAAGAGTTTCGCAGCATTTGGATGGGGTGCTTGACGAGCAATCCCTGTATAGGTTGGAAAGATAATTCCATCAAATGGATCGAGAGGGAACAACAAGTCGTTGATATAATCTTTTGTTCTATTATAGCGGAGGTAGGTAAAGGTGGTGATTGAAATAGGAGGGAGTCCTTTTTGTCCTTTCTTCCCTGAAGCTCCTGTTACGGTACCACCTGAGTCACTAATAATAAGGTCATTATGTAACAGACGATAAATCCACTCATATCCTGCATTCTTCACACCAGGACTTAATGTAATATCTTTATTATAGAATCGTTTATAAGCAGCTGCCATCTCTTCAGCCTGTCCTGCTATAGCGACTATTCCCATGAGGTTAGAAAGTGAAGCGAGAGGATCTTTAATAACAACTTTCCCCCTATACTTTTCTTCAGTGAGTTCCCATATGTTTGTAATTGGAGGTTTGTCATGAATTTCACCATTATACATAAAGACCATGGCTTCAAGAATACGGATTAAAGCAGGATTCTTATATTCATCTGGAATCATATCGGCATGCATAGAAGGGACAAAGTTCACTACTCTATTTTTGTTAATAAGGTCATAAATAAAGTTCCCACTTCCTCCTGTTGTGATAATATCTGCATTAAAAATATTAGCTTCTTGTTCACTAATTGTTTTTTCAAATGTTTTTACTGATCCGAGGTCATAAGAAGTTACCTTAATTTCAGGGTAGATTTTAGTAAAAGCTTCCCCTACAGCACTCATTCTACTTGAAGCACTATAGATAACAACTTCTCCTTCTTGTTTTGCTAATCTAATGATTTCATCCCAATCTTGGGCAACATCATAGATTCCAAGTTTTGCTTGCTTTGCCCAAGCATCCATTTCTGCTGGGTAGGTACTAGTAACAGGGGCTTCTTTTGCTCCACCGGCAAAAAGAGCGGTTCCTAGTAGAATAAAGACACATACTAATACGATGTTTCTTTTCACGATAATCTCCTTTTTGTACTTTTCAGACTATATGTTCATAACACAGATGTACTTCTTGTAAAGATGTTAGGATGTAAATACAAGTAAGTCAAGAAATATTTTACTAATTTTTATTAGATAAATATCTATCTTTTTAATAAAAAAATTATTGTGAATATAGAAGTAATCTGTTTAGATGGATGAATGGAACAATATTATATAGAGAGGGCTCTTGAGTTAAGAGAAAAAGGATACAACTGTGCCCAAGCTGTAGCTTGTGCATTTATTGGACTATTAGATATTAATGAAGAAACTCTCTTTAAAATAACCGCAGGTTTTGGTGGTGGCATGGGAGGAAATGAAGGAACTTGTGGCGCAATAAGTGGTGGGATAACAGTATTATCTCTCTTACTTAGCGAGAAGGTGGTAAGCAAGAAAGGAAAAGAAGCAACCTACAAGGCATCAACTACCCTATTTGAGGAGTTTGTTACATTAAATAAAAGTGGTGTCTGTAAAGATCTTAAAGGAACAGAAACAGGGATAGAACTACGCTCTTGTGAAGGATGTATCATAGATGCTACTCGAATCACCTATTCAATCATTACCTCTTAAAGAGCTTACCTATTCCTCTTCCTGTAATCTTTCCTATAGCTCTCCTTTTTACTCGGTTAGTTATCTTTCTCCCACTTCCACTTGAAACAGCTTGAACATCACCAAGCATTTTTGCCGTTTTATATAGTAGGCTCCTAAAACTATTAATACCCATCCTTGTCCTCGCAATCTATAAGATAATTATAGGATAACACAGATTGTCTTACAAATAAAGCAATTATAGTAAATCAGACAATGTACTTGATAATAGTTCTTTTTTTTTCTTGATTACATCTTGCTAAAATGGCCCTCCTATTACACAATCTAAAAAATAAATTAGTTTTACCACTATGTACTCAAGTTTAATAAAAGCAATTGAAAACTATCAATACATGACACTTTAAGAAGATTATGAATGCGAAACAGGATACTGCTACTAGGGATACTTTTATTCCTAACAACATCTTTTGTTAGCTGTACGTTTGAAGACTGGGATTACACCTACTCTCACCATGGAGTCGGAGTAAATTATGATGGTGCATTAGAATTCACACGAACAGTACCAAAACAGGCGATTGAACCAAGAATGGATCATGCAACTGTTGTCTTTGATAATAAAATTTGGGTATTTGGGGGCTATAATCCCAATGCAAGGGGAAATCGAGATACCTACCTAGAAGATGTATGGTACACAGAAGATGGGATTAACTGGATAAATGTTACTATGAATGCCCCTTGGCAAGGAAGGCGGGGTCATGAAGTAGTAGTCTATAATGATGAGCTCTACCTTATTGGGGGCTTTAGAGTCTATAGAGAAAATGGAAAAACTTACGGGGGAGCAGTTAATGATGTATGGAAATCCCCAAATGGAAGAGATTGGACAAAAATAAAAGAATATAGTTATAAAACTAAAGCTACTCACCCTTCAATTAATGCAAGTGAAGATGTAAGAGGCACAGATC
>SABI01000303.1 GCA_009929055.1 Spirochaetia bacterium
GATATACACTCTTCTTTACTATCAAATACTTTGTAACCAGATGAAGCTGTCCACCCAAAAAGATTGTTTCTCTTGACTGATACGTCAGAACGTCCCCACCCACTTTCAAGAGCGGCAACACTGGAAAGAAACACTGCATTTATTCCCGTCTCTTTCTCAGCTTGTATAAACTCTTCGGCATATTCTTTCAATTCATATAGAAGTCCTTTTCTCAATTCATCTGCGGTCAAATTTGATGGGACTAAAACTCCCTCAAATTGCTCTTCTGGCTCAGGCTCTTCTACAACAAGGACTTCTTCAATTATCTCCGTCCTCGTAGTCACTGGTGGCTCTTCTGCCACAACTTCTGCAACACATGGTACAATTTCATCTTCACTTATAGAACCCGCTTCTGGTGCGGACGTTTCACTCGCTCTTGGAACGATGTTTGCCACTACAGCGATAACTATTACTGTAAGCAATAAAGTCACCCTGTAGAGCATTGTCTTGTGATTCGGTATCATAATTTTTACCTCCTAATAAGAAATCCGCTGATTACTAAATTCATCAGCGGACTTCATTATATCACATTTTAGACTTTATTGCAACGAATCAATCATAGAGTCAATGACCCTGCGAATATCAGAAGCTCCTTTACCAATAACACCATAAGTGTTAATTACATCAACAAGTCTTTCAGAAAACCCTGTGATAAGATTTTTTCTGTAATCATCAGTATTGACGATTGCAAAGCTGTTGCCCAAAAGATTGTTGAGATAGAACTTCTTAACAAGACCCTGCTTAATCATGGAGTTCAAAATATCATCTGCGGACTGTGAAGAACGTCCGTAACCATAACCCCTGTTCATGGCAAAAGTATTACCACTGGACATATAACAGTCATTATCGGAAAGCATAATGATGTTATCAAACTTATCCTTTCTTGCGTCATTTGCAATAGTGTTAAAAGCTACATCAATGTAAGTACCTCCACCTACGTTCACTCTCTTAATCTGGTTTACAAGGTCAATAACTGTGGACTTTGCAGATAGACCATTAACTTTCTGGCAGTCATTAGCAAAGACATACACTTCACCTACTCCTTGCTTAAAGCAGATAGCTCCCAGAATAATTGCAACTTCATCAGCAGTCACTACAGACATAGAAGAAACAGAGTGTTGCATAGACCCAGAACGGTCAATCAAAATAGCGTTGTAACCCTCAATCTTCTTCATATTGTCTACAGAATAGTCCAGAGCAGTCACAAGAGCGTCACTGATAGACCTCACTGCATAAGAAGAGGGAAGCTTGTTCACTTCTTTCCATGCAGAATAGAAGCGGAAAGGCAAAAGTCTGGAACTTGCTACCTGCTTTCTGTCAGTCAACTTTGCAACAATAGAGTCCACTGCTTTCTTATCATTAAATAACCCTGCTCTGTGAAGAGCTACAAGATTCTTAACGATTGCCATAACAGTCGAAGAGTCGATGGATTCTTTTACGTCCTTAACAGTAGACTTGCTGTTGCTATTCTTGACTTTTGCCAACTCAGACTGCACTTGCTTAGACTGAGCACCCATCTTAACATTTCCCTCAATTACTTGGGCAAAAAATCCCTCTGGCACTCTGGACTTAGACTCATTAGGTCTCAAAAGTTTGATACAGTCTGCCATAGAAACTTCACGAGACTCAGATAGTGCCTTTGAAAGCTGATAGTCAGTAAAAGTCTCAAGCTTATGTTTGAGTGCCTTTCTCAACTGCATAGGGAGTGGCAGGTCTCTACGATACTTACCTCTTCCTGCGGGAACTTTCTCAAAACCAAACGCAGAAATTTGCATACCCATAACATCAACAATGTCTCTTCCTCTTCGGACAATACGGTCACTGTAGTACTGCAACTTGTTTCTGCCCGAAGCGTCAAGAAAATCATCTCCCTTAAAACGCTCATCATTAAAGCAAGCTGTCAAAACTGCAAGTGGATACTGAATCATGTTGTACTCTCTGCCGAGCAGAGCAACTTTCAAAGCGTACTCCCTATCACTGTAAGGAATCTTATTGATGGTGTCTACAAGCTCCGCAAAATCTTTCTCAGCAGTTCTCTTATCATAGAAAGTAGACTCTCCAAAGAAACTGCCAAGGACTTTAGAGAATAGAGTCTCAAGTGCGGAAAGGTCATGGACTACTGCACCCTCGTGATTAAAAGTAGTCTTGGTGTCTTTGAATACAGACTTACCAGTGTTCTTAGTGTTATTCATTCTTGCCATTTTAGTACCTCCTATAATAGTCATTTTTTATCTTACAAATAGAGAAACCCCACAAGAAGAGCTTAATGCTACTCCCTGCGGGGTTTATACAATACAGTCTTGAGAGAAAACCATCAATGCTAAGTTATCTGGAAAACTTTATGAGAGTTTATGATGTAAGCATTGATTATACAACCCATGACTGGTACTGGCATAAACAGGGAGAAAAGCGAGAAAGTCAAACTACGTTTTACCATTAAACTACTACAGTTTTCACTGTAGGCGGGAGTCGAACCCACATCTTCATATTAACAGTATGATGTAAACTTTCTCTATACAACCCTATTGTTTTCTAAGTGGCTATCAAAGACGGAGCGGTGTTATCCCACGTCTTGTCTTTACTGTTGATATTCCATGATTGAGTCACAACAGACCCGGCGATTTGATAGCCTATGTAATCAGGCTACATGGAAATAATTAAGGCTTAGTGCCACCTGTTTACAGTCAAGTAAGAAAGGGAGAGGTGCGAGTTAGAGCAATCGTTATTCTCCATTTTGCAGTGTGGCTCATTCCACTGTCTCACAAGCTTTCTTAACTCTGCATTCATAGTATCATATTTCTATAATAC
>SABI01000304.1 GCA_009929055.1 Spirochaetia bacterium
CTTTATGTAGTTCACCTACTTCAGTATTTTCAGCCATAAGCTCGTGTGGCACGATGGTCCACCCAAGTCTCACCCCAGTAAAACCAGCAAACTTTGAAAAAGAGTTAATTTCAATAGCACACTCTTTTGCCCCTTCTACTTCATAAATGGTTCTTGGTAAGCTCTCATCACTAATAAACTCACTATAGGCTGCATCAAATATGATAACAGCTTTATGTTTTCTTGCATAATCAACAAACTCTTTAAGTTCTGCATGGGTTGCTACAGCTCCAGTTGGGTTATTAGGAGAACAAATATAGATGAGATCAACCTTTTGTGTAGGAACTGTTGGGATAAAGTGGTTCTCTTTATTGCAAGGAAGATAGACAAACCCATCATATCGACCAGTTTCTTTGTTAAAAAGACCTGTTCTTCCACTAACAACGTTTGAATCTACATAGACTGGATACGCTGGGTCTTGAATTGCAATCACGTTGCCTTCCCCAAATATTGTTTGGATATTAGCAGCATCAGCTTTTGCTCCATCAGATACAAAGAATTCATTACTCTTAAGTGTTACTCCAAAAGAGGAATAATAGTGGCTAAGGGCTTCCCTTAAAGGGGTATCTCCCTGCTCATCACCGTAGCCACTATATGTAGCTACGTTTCCTAACTTTTCGACCTTTTGGTGTAATCCTTTTAGGATTTCAGGAACTAAAGGTTCAGTTGTATTTCCAATCCCCAGTTTATGCAATTTTGCATCAGGGTGTTTTTCTTGGTACGAAGCTGCTCTTCTGGCAATCTCAGGAAAGAGATAGCCAGCACTCAGCTTTCTATAATGTGTATTAATCGTCGCCATGTAAAAATTCCTTATCTTCTTCGTTGTACGTCGATGGTTGCTAGAGAAGCAATAAGTTGTTCTCTGTGAGCTTCGTTTTCTAATGAACACATAGGAAGACGGAATTCTTCTTCACACCACCCATACATCGACATTGCTGTCTTTATAGGAATTGGGTTTGTTTCTAAAAAACAAGCACTAAAGAAGGGGGCAAGGGTGGAACCAAGTTCTCTTGCTTCTTTCATATTTCCTTTTAGTGCACTATGAATCATCTCAACCATCTCACCAGGAATCAAATTAGATGCAACGCTAATTACTCCATCTCCACCCGATTCTATCAAATCAAGGGCCATATTGTCATCACCACTAAGGACACAAAAGTTCTCTTTTGTGGTGTTAATTACATCTTTCATTTGGCTAAGATTACCACTTGCTTCTTTTACTGCAATGATATTAGGACAATCTTTAGCAAGTTTGTTTAAGGTTTCTGTTTCTACGTTTACCCCTGTTCGTCCTTTAATGTTATAGACTACACAAGGAATTCCAACTGAATCAGCAATTGTTCTAAAGTGGAGATATAATCCTTTTTGGGTTGGTTTGTTATAATATGGATTGACCAATAGTAAAGCATCTACTCCAGCAGCTTCTGCATGCTTTGAGAGTCTCACTGCTTCACTTGTTGCATTACTTCCGGTTCCTGCAATAACTGGTACTCTGCCATTACTAATTCTTACTGTCTCGGCAATTACTCTGTCGTGCTCTGTATGACTTAGGGTAGGACTTTCTCCTGTGGTACCACATGGAACTAAACCATCGATTCCTTGAGCTATTTGAAACTCTACTATCTTTTCGAATGCTTTAAAATCTACTAACCCATATTTGGTAAAAGGGGTAATTAATGCTGTATAGACTCCACTAAATTTTTTCATTTTCTTTTCTCCTATATATTTATATTTCTATTAATTCTTTCATCATATCGTTAAGGGTATAAAAACCCCCTTGTTGTGTTAAGAGCCAAGAGCCTGCTTGCAAGGCACCTTTGGCAAAACCCTCCCTACTTCGTGCCCTATGAGTAATTTCAATTGAGTCTTCATTACTATCGAAAATTACTGAGTGGACTCCTGGATTTGACCCACCCCGTGCACTAGCAATATGAATTTCACTCTCTTCCCTTTTTCTGTCGAGCCGAGAAGTGACAACGCTCTCTTTATGAGAGAGTTCTTCTGTTAAGATGGAGCCAATCATATGGCTTGTTCCTGATGGACTATCCCCTTTTTTTGCATGAAAGAGTTCTTGCACAACTACATCATAATCACTAAAGGAATTCATAATCCGTGAAGCACTTCTCACTATTGAGAAGAATAGATGAACGCCAAGGGCAAAATTCCCTGACCAGAGGATGGCAGTAGAGCTCTCTTTATAGGTATCAGTAATTTCAGGAAGTAGATCATACCACCCGGTAGTAGCTATTACACATGGAATGTGGCCTTCTTGGTAAGTGTGTAGTCGCTCTTTAATCCCTTCATGGTGAGAAAACTCAATCACTATCTCTGCATTCCCTAAAGATTCAACTGTAAGGGTTTTATCGGTAACAAGTGAATCATGGCTATGAGGGTCAATAATTGATACAACTGTGTGACCTAATTGTGTAGCTAATGTGTATACCACATGTCCCATTTTCCCAAAACCAACTAAAGCTATTCGCATATGACCTCCTTACCCATAGATTGTATGGGCATAGTATCAGAATTAAAACATAGTGTCTATAAAATAACAAAATGTTTTCATAATAACATAATTATAATATATTAAAAGATTCTTCCATCACTCTCTTTTCAATTTTTCTGGTACTCGTCCCAATAGGTATTTACATCAATAATGAGTTTGTAAATATGACTTTTCGAGTGGGACATCTGCTCTTTAAGTAGATATCCTATTTCCCTTAATGTTTTTTTAATGGTTATTATATATAATAGCCTAGCTTTTGGTCTTCAATGGTTTTTTGGTATTTTAATT
>SABI01000305.1 GCA_009929055.1 Spirochaetia bacterium
CGATAGAATTTTTTATTTAAAGCCTTGGCTAAAATATCAATCATTAAAGTGGATTTACCAGATCCGGAAACACCACTGATAACAACCAAATTTTCCAAAGGTATTTCCACATCAATATCCTTTAAATTATTTTCACTAGCTCCAATAATTTTTAAAAAGTTGCTTCATTGCCTCTTTCCCACTTAAGGAACAAGTGAGACCATTAACAATAGCTGGATGGAGATGGACAACAAAACGAAATGGGATAAAAGAGTGAAGAAGAGCTTCTACACTAGGACGCATAGTTTCTCCCTCAAAGCGAGCATCCATAAGGTCTTGAAGAACCTCTTTTTCCCTTACCTCTTGATTAGGTGAGTATGTTTTACCAAAAAGGGTTTCTAATGTAGATAATTTCATTTTCACGAACCCTGACTTCTTGATAGTTGAAAGGGGCTCTCCTGATGCTTTTACATACATAATAGCGCCATCTTTAACAGAGGTATTGCCTCCCCCTTTTACTACATAGCGTTCATCGGAGCCATATTCGTTAGATAACCTGAGAAGGTCATTCATATAGGTGCTCATGTGTTTCCCCTTTTCGACAATTCTTTTTCTTCATATTCGATGACTCTCTTAATAGTAGAAAAATCATCTTCTCTCTTATTACGAAGAAGGAATTCATCATACACATCGCTAAAGGGGAGAGTTGAGAGGGCTTCAAAGAGGGCTATCTTTTCAAAACCCCTTCCATCTTGTTCAAATTTTCTTAACCTAGCAGTTGGCTCTAATAGTGCTAGAAGAAGGGCTTTTTGAAATGATCTTATTCCTGTTACATATGCACCAATTCTATTAATAGAGGCGTCGAAGAAGTCGAGCCCAAGATGGACTGTATGTAACGCACCGCTACGAACTAATTCTCGAGCTACTTCTTTTACTTTATCATTAAGAACTACCATATGGTCACTATCCCAATGGATGGGCCTAGAGATATGAAGGAGAAGTTCATCATCGAACAGTAAAAGAGAACTTAATTTATCTGAAATATCTTCATCTATATGAAAGTGCCCCATATCGATACACAACATTTTATTATTGCGAATAGCATAATTCATATAAAACTCATGAGAGCCAACTACAAACGATTCACTACCGATTCCAAATAGTTTTGTCTCTACAGCATCTTTCATATACACAGGCGAATATTCTATTTCAAATATTTCATCTAACGATTCTTTTAGAATCTTTCGATACCCCATTTTATCAAAAGTAATATCTTTTGCCCCATCAGGAATCCATGTATTTAATATACACGTGCTGTTCATCTCTTTTCCAATATAAGCAGCTATTTCTCTGCAACGCTTAGCATGACGAATCCAAAAAGCACGAATTACAGGGTCTTTACTGGCAATAGTATACCCATCCGCTGCATAAGGATGAGAGAAGAAAGTTCCATTGAAATCAATACCG
The DNA here is from genome assembly GCA_009929055.1 of Spirochaetia bacterium. GTDB lineage: Bacteria > Spirochaetota > Spirochaetia > Sphaerochaetales > Sphaerochaetaceae > SABI01. Next base: position 1,447 of record SABI01000305.1, read on the forward strand.
AGGTGATGTTTTTTAGCCCAATTAATCCACACATCAAAATGGTGAGGTTCTATTTCATCACGCTCTACTTTTTTTCCACCAAAGTCTCCGTATGAAGCATGAAGATTAAGTCGATGAGTTCCTGGTACTAAGGTAAGGACTTTTTCAAGGTCTTGTTGAACTTCCTTAATGCTTCGTGCTTTTCCTGGATAATTCCCTGTGACTTGGATTCCACCCCCACTAAGGACTGCATCAGGGCTTTCAAAGCCCCCAACATCATCAGCCTGCCAACAGTGGATACTAATAGGTAATTGAGACAAGACAGATATTGCTTGTTCTGTGTCTACTCCAATTACTTTATAGGCCTCTAATGCTCTCTCATATTGACTCATTTCTTCATTCTCCTATTTAAAAAACGTATCCTATATTGAAATGATACATGAGGAATCTAAAGCGCGCCTTGACAAATTATTCATTTTTTAGCACTATATGTTCATTATGAATCTCAAACTTCTTTCTTCAGATTTCTTTTACTCTCCTCAGTTTGCCCTTAAGGTTATTGAAAGAGACCCAGAGATTCCCTATCCCCTACATTCTCATGATTTTTTTGAATTAGTTATTATTGTGAGTGGAAAAGGGGATCATATTACAAGTAGCAACACATTCTCCCTCTTTCCAGAGAATGTCTTTGTCATTACCCCTGGACTTGAGCATGGGTATCAGAATGTAGAAAATCTCCACTTGTATAATATCTTATTTACTTCAAAAATTTTTATTGATGCATTTCCTGATTTAAGAAATATGCCAGGGTATCATGCATTAATGACTATTGAACCAAATTATAGAAACGATCAACTTCTTCAGTATTTTATGCAACTGACCCCCTCTCAAATGGGAATTATTATGCCAATAGTAGAGAACATGCATAAAGAGGCCGATTCTATAGATAGTGATGATGAATCTAAGTCTATTGCTATGTCCCTAATGGTTCAACTTTTAGTGATTTTATTTCGCTTCTATTCATCAAGTCCAAGAAAAGATAATACTACTATCCTAAGGATTGCAGATGCTATTAGCTTCTTAGAAGCCCATACAGATAGAAGTATTACGATAAAAGAATTGCTAGAAATAACAAATATGTCAGTAAGTACCCTTAACCGTCACTTCCAAAATGCGACAGGGCTCTCCCCTATTGAATATCATATTCAATTGCGTGTAGAAGAGGCAACTCGATATATGAGAAATACTGATTTAACAATGAATGAAATTAGTGAAGCAACAGGATTTAGTGATGCTAATTATTTTAGCAGACAATTTAGAAAAGTGATGGGGATGAGTCCTCGTGAATATAAGAAAAATAAATCATATTGGTATCAATAACAAATAAAAGAGGTTGATTGTGGCTA
>SABI01000306.1 GCA_009929055.1 Spirochaetia bacterium
ACTTGGAATAACTTCAAAAACCAAAGTTGTTCCAATATCCTCTTGAGTAATTATATAATCTATACTTGTAGCTCCAGGAATAGCTACCCCATCTCTATACCACTGATAAGTAGAGCCGTATTCTAAATCTCCTTCTGGATCAAAATATGTATATTCACCTACAACCGTTTCTCCTACTCCTTGAGCTTTGACCAAAGCTACTCCAGATGTTAATAGAAGTGCCAAACTTAAAACTGTTACCAAAAATTTTTTCATAAATTTATTTTTTATTAATTATATTAATTATACTATATCTTACTAATACTTATTCTAAAGAACGAGAGATATTTACATTTTGAGCTTCAGGGAAAAGGTTTTGAGAATAATAGACATCATCTGAGGCACCTGCAAATATTGTTGTACCATCTGCAGAAACACTTAGTGAAGACCAAACCTTAGCCCCAGCAGACAGATCTTTAGTCCAAGTCTCTCCTCCGTCGATGGATGTGTAGATGTACCCCTCAGAATCACTAAAAAAATCCCCAGTAGCAGCTGCTAACACTTTTCCGTCAGCAGAAGATGCAGTAAACTGCCATATTTGAGCTCCCAGTTTTCTAGTCCAAGTCTCCCCTCCATCATTTGATATGTGAACATACCCACCATCATCATACACGTCATTCTCAGTTGCCACTAATTTTAAACCATCGCCAGAATATGTGATGGAGCTCCAGTGTTTCGAGCCAGGCCCAATTCTTTCTGTCCAAGTAGCACCTCCGTCTATGGAGGTGTAGATATATCCAGGGCTTTCAACTGCAGCTAATCTCATACCATCTAAAGAAGAGGTTGTATCTTCAAGATCAGACTCCTCAAGAGATATTCTCCAAGTTTCTCCAGAGTCATCAGAAATGTAGAGCTTCCAGGAATCATTAGCGATCAACCTTGTAAGATCTTCAGAATGTGCCATTGAGTCGGGACCAGTGGGACAATCTTCTTGCCTTTCCCAAGATATACCACCATCTTCTGAAGTATAGAAGTAATTATACCCATAAACATACATTTTCATACCGTCTGGAGAAGAGCCAGAAGAAAGCCAAGTATTTCCACCCAGCTCCTCATATAGCTCATACCAAGTCTCTCCACCATCTTTAGAGATTTTAACATACCCAGTTCCTGTGACTAATACGCTACTACCATCAGAAGAAGATGAAAGAGAAGTATAATAGGTTGTTTCCCCTTCTCCTTCTGGGATTCCAAAATTATTCCACTCTCTGTAGTCTAAAAGGATAGTATAGGTATCCGAATATTTTCTACCAGCTTCATTTTCAGAATAAAATCTATAGTGATAATAAGTTTTTGGTGTGAGATCTGTAGCTACAAGTGTGGCAGATCCAGGGCTAAATGTGCCCTCCTCTTCTACATATTCTGTAAAACTATTACATGGTGTAGAAGATATACCTGTTGAACAATATTCAACTCCTCTTTTAGAATGTGATCTATCCACAGAGAAATTAAATTCAAGACTTGTGCTAGAGATTGCACCTATAGATCCTAATGATGAATTTGGTGGTAGAAGTGGAGAATTGGTGTAGATATATCCACTACTATTAACTGCTGCTAATTTACTACCATCAGAAGAGACGGTGAGAGAAGTCCAACTCTTCGCCCCCAAAGCTTCAGTAGAAGTCGCCCAAGTCTCTCCACCATCGATAGAAGTATAAATATGATCACCACCAATCGCCAACAATTTACTACCATCATCAGATATTTGTACAGAGTTCCAGAATCTCTCTCCTGCAGAAGTACTTGTTGCCCAAGTCTCTCCACCATCTTCTGATATATAAATGAGGTTATCCGTCCTAGCCACCAATATCTGACCATTCTCAGAAGAATCGATACCCATCCATGCACCTATTTGAGATGAAGTGCTAGTATGCCAGTTTTGACCCCCATCTTCTGATATATATATACCCCCTTCACGAACAGTCGAGAATATCTTTGCGCCATCCAGAGAGGTTGCAACAAAACGAAATCCCACACTTTCTATTGAACTCGTAGCCCAGCTTATTCCCCAATCGTGTGATATATACACGTATACATTACTTTGGTACAGGTGAACAGCTACTAGCGTATCACCGCTAGAGGTAATCATGCCTGGAGCACCACTAAAAACTAGGCCGTCATCACTTCTACTCCATGTATCTCCACCATTAATAGAGGTGTAAATATAAGCATTAGGTAAGCCGGTAATTTCTCTTCCGAATACAGCTATTTTCTCTCCATCCGAAGATATGGTAATATCTCCCCAATACTTTTCTCCAGCACTCAAATTGGGTGCCCAAGTATCCCCAGAGTCTGTGGAGATATAAATATATCCGGGAGAGGTGTGAGAAGCAGCTAATTTACTACCATCAGCAGATGAAGTGATGGAGCCCCAGCTTCTTGATCCAGAGGTTTCTTGGGGTGTCCAAATTTCTGTACTAGTAGCTTCTTGCGCAAAAGAAGAATAGATACCACCAACTACTAATACTGTAAGAATAAATAATGTCGTTAATAATTTTTTCATAATATTTATATTTCTATAATTTAATAATTAATTCTCTGTTTTTTATAAACAAAAATGCCAAAACCGAAAATATCGGTTTTAGCACCCATTTAATTATTATAAACGACATTTTATAAAAGACAATACTATAAACGACAAAACTGTGGATAAGTTTTGTCGTTTATGAGTCTTTATTTTTATAGAGACCTTAAAAACTCTCAAATATTTTTAATAACCTTGTAAAAAAAGACAACTTATGATAATATTTTGAAATATTAAAGAAACTAAATTTATGTCAAACATCTGTCC